>JAJHQT010000001.1 GCA_020833205.1 Pyrobaculum sp. | reverse complement strand
AGGCGGTGGGCATAGAGCTGGGGCTCGGCGACAGCCGCATAGACCACGTGGTTTCTTTGATAAACGACGCGCCTAGGGGCCGCGGCTACGCCAGGCTCTACGCGGTGGCCGCAGACCGCTCTTTCGTCACCCAGCGCGCGGTGGGCAGGATAACCCCCCGCGGCGTGGGGAGCGACAGCGCGGTGGAGGGCGTGGTGTACATCGCCGGCGAAGGAGCCGTCGCCAACACCCAGCCCATAATACTAGTGGAGACGGGGGAGGTGGAGGGCGCTAGGCACTCTGCCGCCGACGCCGCGCTCGACGAGGAGAAGGAGTTCTTCCTGAGGGCGCGGGGCGTGAGGAAGGAGGATCTGCCCAAGTTGCTGGTGGCAAGCCTCGTCGACCAGTACCTATCCTCTCTCTCCGAGCCGTCGCGGAGGGTGGTGGAGCCCGTCCTGGCGTCCCTCCTGACCTAGCCTATCCACTCCACGTCGCGCGGCGTGAAGAAGTTGGCGATCGCCGCATCTATCTCGGGCGGCTTGAGGAGGTGGCGCCACTCGCCGGGCCGCGGGAGCAGTAGCCTCCTGGCCGAGGTGTCGTATAGCCATTCCACGGCTACCGTGTGGAACACAGTGCCGCACCTCCTACAGGCCCGCCCCCTGCCCCGCCCGAGGCTCTCAAGCGACCCGCCGCAGTAGGGGCACCGCGTCTTGATCTTCACGTACCTCCCCAGGATGTACGCCCTCTCTACGTATAGGTAGAGGCCGCCTCGCCTCGGCTTGAGGCCGCCGTAGAGGATCACGTCGCAGCCGACGCACCTCTCCAGCTCAGACGCCAGCCTGCCCAAGTGTCTATACGCCACGAAGACGACGCCGCTGTCCAGCCTTCCTATTAGATGTCTGCCCCTCACCCGCCTGGCCTCGGCCACTATGCCGCGGACGCGGTAGAAGGAGTAGGGCAGAGGCTCGTCGAAGAACACCCCCAGCTCTATGTGGGCGTCTACGGCTTGGTTTGTCCGGTATATGACCCAGCCGGAGGGCTTAAAGCCCCAAGTCTCCAGAAGTCTCAAGGCGTATAGGAGGTGGTGCGGCGTCAGTCCGCGTATGCCGTAGTACACAGGGTCCGGCCCCCGGGGCTGGATCAAGACCCTGTCCTGGTCCAAGTTGTGGAAGGTGAAGGGGAAGGTCAGCGCATCCATGGCCTCCACCAGCTCTCTGGGTATCGGAACCCTTTCCCCGGACCTGTATGCCAAAAGCTCGAAGGTAGACTTGGGGAGGTCCGCGCCGATCGCCGCCACAGCCCCTATCTTGCCGCGTCCGCCCCACGTCCTCACGCCCGCCCTCTCCGCCGCGCTTAGGCTCACCACTTGTGTAAGGGCCATGCGGTACAGTAGCCTCGCCCTCTCCGGCACCTCACCCACAGCCATAGCTACACCGGGGTCTGTCTTGCCCTCCCGCCTAGCGTACTGCTTGACTATCTCAAGCGCCAGCCGCCACACCTCCTCCACGTCGCCCTCGGGCACCTCCAGGTCAAGCGCCACCGCGGCGTTGCCCCTCGTCTTGAAGGGCACGTTGGGGTTCAGCCGGATCAGCCGCGGGAAGTCTCTAAAGGCCCCGGGGCCCCACCGCCTAAGCGCCTCCCGCGCCAAGACGTAGCCCACATAGGTGGTGCAACCGCCCCCGTGGCTGTCTGTGTCGTCTATGCCGACCACTACCCTCATCTATATGACCGGTACCACTCCCCCCTAAGCGAAGGCCTGAGGACGCTTGAAGTCTCGCCGACCCACTCCGCGCCCCGCTCCGCCGCTTCGGCCACGAGGCGGAGGTCGAGGGGGAGAGAAGGCCCGTAGTGGGCGAGGGTGTCGTTGGGCGTAACTACGTGAGGCTTGTTTTTTAAAAAGCCCACCTCCCCCTCGTAGAACCTCTTGCCCCGGGCTTCGTAGACGACAAAGCCCGCCCTCTCCAACAGCTCCGTAGGCGGCGAGTCGCCGTGTTTAAAGACGCAGGGGAGGCCCGACATGTACCTCAGCCCGACGTGCGTGAGGGCGTCAGCCACGTAGGAGTTGCTACACGCCACGTCGTAGACGCCTAAGTTGATCACGGCGAGCACCTCTTCATACAGCGGGTGCCCCCTCAGCAGGTCGCGGTAGATCCCAGCCAGTCTATCCCCCTCTTCGTCTCTGTCGAAGAGCCGCGCGAAGAACCTGAACACCGCCGCCGCAAAGTCTACGTTGACGGGGGCGGGAACCGCCACGACTGCCTTGGCGACGCCCGTCAGCTTATCCACCAGGTGGCGCTGGACCGGGTAGTACAGAACCACGAGGTCAGGCTCTATCTTCTTAACCGCCTCGACGTCTACGTCGACGAAGGTGCCCACGGCGGGCACCTCCATAAGCTCCACAGGCCTATACGAAAAGACGTCCCGCCCAGCCAGCCTAACCCCCAGCAACGCCAGAAACTCGTTTACAGACGGGTTTAAGCTGACCACCCTCCTCGGCACCCCGTCCACAGAGCCCAGCAAAATCACGGCAGTATCTATACATCACTTTAAAAAATGGGGCGCCGCATACCCCCGCTTCTGTTCGGTATCCATCTAACCCCCTACCCGGGCCTCGCCGCGGCCTCACAGGCCCTGTTTGGGGGCCGCGGCGCCGGCTGGTTTTTACCCCCGCCTTGCGGCGGCCCGCCGGCGCCCTCCGCGGGCGGTGCGGGAGGTTCCAGAGGGCGGCCGTCTCCGAGCCGCCCCCACCCCCTCGGCGCCCCAGATAAGATAAATACAAGCTTAAAACTCTATTTGCAGACTGAGGGTTGGCCAGTTTTGCTAATAACCGTGTTGTCTTCAGAACGTCGAAATGTTGGAAGCGTGTCGACGTTGCTTGGAAGTCTTTATATATCTGTGGAGTTGGCTTGGCGTGTCTGAGCTGAGTGTTGTGGGGTTTTTGGGTTTGGTGGGTCAGCTCTATGCAATTATGAATCCAATTGGGAAGTTGGCCATAATAGGTCCTCTCGCCGTTGAGCGGCCTGCGTATGTGAGAAACATCACAGCCACTGTGGTGGTGGTTGTGTACGTGCTTGCCTCTATCTTCGCCTTGGCGGGTGGCTTTATACTGTCGGCTTTTGGCGTGAGTATAGATAGTTTTAGGATCGCAGGCGGCGTGGTGCTTCTGGCTATATCTATTATGACGCTAGTCTCCGGCTCCTATGTAGGTAAGATAGAGATCACGGAGGAGCAGGCGGTGGTGCCGTTGGCCACGCCTCTGATAGTGGGCCCCGGAACTATTACGGCTCTCGTAGTCATCTCCTCGGTGTATGGTCCTTTTGTGGCGTTTTTAGCGGCTTTCTTGGCGTCGACTGCAGTGGCCGCTACGCTTCTAATCGGTATAAGAGTGATAAGATACGTCGGCGCCACGCCTCTGAGGTTGCTGGGTAGGTTTATGTCTCTTATCATCGCCTCGGTTGCCACTGAGATGATTCTGACGGGCGTCCGGAACATCGTGAAGGAATGGATGTCATAAACGCGGCGGAGGCCCGGAGAGTTCTTAAAGAGTTAGAGGGCTGGGTGATGTATCTCTACAGCTGTTGCGAGATGTAAACTGAGTTAAGGCGCGTGTGTTCGCTGTCGAGCGGTTGCGGTTAGATGTTGAGGATCTGGTGGAGGCCCTAAAATACGGACTTCTGTTTGCGCCGGAGCTCCGCGGGTTTGACTACATCGTTGTAGATGGGATGGAAGAGAGCTCCTAAAGGGGCTGGGGTTTAGCTAACTTGTGAGGATTATCTACGTCGAATGCTGAAATCTTTATATATAAATACAGAACATTAATAGTGCTAAGGAGGATAACTCTCTTTAACAAAAAATATAAATATTCCATTTGTGTTATAGCTTAATGAGAATTAGTTTCTTAATTGGGGGTCCGCAGGGCAGAGGTGTAGAGACTGCTTCTTTTATGTTTATCTACGGCGTGGGGTCTGCGGGGTATTACGTAAACGCGCGGCGAGAGTTCTGGAGCAATATTGCAGGCGGCCGCCACAGCTATGTGGTGGGCGTGATTTCTGACGCATGGCCGGCCCCCGCCCCTGGCAACAGCGTGGAGCTAGCCTTGACCTTCGACGGCCACGCCGTAATGGAACACGTATTCCACCTCAAGAAGGGTAGTTACCTTGTCTACAATACGGAGGAGGATTCCAAGACTCCAGATAGCTACGTCATGATGGCGAAGCCCTTGGCGGAGCGGCTTAAGCGATTTGCAAAAGAGCAGGGTTTTGAACCGACGGTGCGCGGTTTTGTAGATTACTTGAGGCAAAACGGCGTCGAGGTCGTCGGGCTTCCTTATAATAAACACATCAGCGAGATAGGGCGGCGCATAGGCGTCACCTCTCCAGTGATGCTCGCCAGATTTGTCAACACGTTTGTAGTGGCGTTGGGCGCCGCTCTGTTAGGTCTCGACGGGGAATACGTGGCGAGAGGCGTGGGCTTCGCGCTGGGGAAAAAGGCCGATGTAATTGAACAGAACAAGAAAGTCGCCGCCGAGGCCATAAAACTTGTCGAAAAGAGAATGACCACACTGCAACCGCGGAACCCCGGGGTCAAGCGGATTTTCTGGAACGGCAACGAGGCGTCAGCATATGGCAAGATCGTTGGAGGCGTACGCCTCGTCGTCTACTATCCAATAACCCCCGCCACCGACGACGCCATGACCTTCGAGAGACTTATACCGTTCCCCGTGAGCAAAGACGCCGGTGAGCTCGCAAAGCTTGAGAAAATAGGCGCCGTGGCGTTCCAGGCCGAGGACGAGCTTGCGGCCATCGCCATAGCCACGGGCGGGGCGATCGCCGGCGCGAGGTCGGCCACGACCACCTCGGGGCCCGGCTTCAGCCTCATGGCGGAGGCTCTCTCCATGGCCGGCATGATGGAGGTAGGCGTGGTGGTCACAGTGTGGATGCGGGCGGGCCCCAGCACTGGACAAGCCACTAGACAAGGCCAGCAGGACCTCTTCTACGCCCTCTTCGCGGGCCACGGCGAGTATCCAAAAATCGTCTACGCCAGTGGCGACTTAGAGGAGGTTTTCCTCGACAACATAAGAGTTGCCAACTGGGCTGAGCGGTACCGCGTGCCGGTCATACATCTGCTGGACAAAAACTTGTCTAACACCTTCGCAGTAACGCCGCTTCCAGACCCCGCAAAGGTGAGGATAAACGTCGAGAGGCCCGCGGTCTATCCACAGACCCAAGAGGCTGAGGCTTATCCGTTGGATGAAGTCGTGCCCCCGAGGCTGTTGCCTGGAGTCTCCAACGCAATTTTCCACTTAGACAGCCTTGAACACGACCCCGAGGGGGACCCCGAGGAGGATCCGGTCGCTGTGACGAAGATGTTCGAGAGGAGGATGCAGAAGCTTGGACTTATAGAGAGGGAGATACCCCCGGAGGAGAAGCTTCTCTACTTCGGTCCCGCCGACGCTAAACGGGTAATTGTGGGGTGGGGCTCTACAAAAACCGCCGTCCTTACGGCGTTGGAGGAGCTCAGAGACGTGGGGTTCCTCTACGTCAAAATGCTCTACCCCTACCCCACGGACCTCGTAAAGAGGTACCTAGAGGGCAGGGAGACTCTCTTTATAGAAAACAACTACTTCGGCCAGCTGGCCATGGTCACGCGGATGTTTGCTGGCATCGAGCCTACGGCGGTCGCCGTTAAGTTCAACGGGAGGCCCATCACAGCAGACGACGTGGTTGAGGCATATAGGAAGTTTGAAGCAGGTCAAAAGATTATTAAAATAGAGACGGACTTATGACCATGCAGATTGTTAAAAGGACGGCGGCGGACTATAGATGGGTAAGACCACCTGAGTGGTGCCCCGGCTGCGGCCACTTCGGCGTCTTGCAGTCGTTGTACAACGCCTTTGCGGAGCTTAACCTCGACCCCGCCAACGTGGTCCTCGTATCGGGCATTGGGTGTTCTTCTCGTCTTCCGCACTATGTGAAGACTACAAGTGTACATGCAATCCACGGCAGGGCGATACCCTACGCCCTTGGCATAAAGCTGGCAAATCCCTCGCTGGAGGTCGTGGTCGTCGGCGGCGACGGGGATTTGATGGCGATAGGAGGCAACCACCTCCTCCACCTCGGCAGACGCAACGTAGACATGGCTGTGATCCTCATGGACAACTCGGTGTATGGACTCACGCGGGGCCAGGCGGGTCCCACTCTGCCCGCCGGCGTCAAGGTGAAGGCCGTGCCTAAGGCCAACCCGCAGGGCGAAATCAACCCACTCCTCCTCGCCTTGACTGCAGGCTTTACCTTTATTGCGAGGGGCTATTCTTACGACATAAAATACACGACGCGTCTCATAGTAGAGGCCATTAGACACAAAGGCTCCGCCTTTGTACAAATCTACAGCCCCTGCGTCACCTACAACAACGTGATGACGCGGGAGTGGTACGAGAAGAGGATATACAAACTAGAGGAGGCGGACCCCGCCTGGGACCCCGTGGTCCACGACGAGAAGGAGGTAGATGTGAAGCTGAGAAAAGCCCTCGACAAAATCGTCGAAAGAGATAGACTGCCCCTGGGCATATTCTATAAGAACGAGTTGGTGCCCACATTCGACGAGAGGTACGAGGGCCTATACGACCCAAACTACCGCAAACTTCCGCCAGCTCTCCAGCCCGTGGAGGTGGATGGGAAGTCTGTGGTAGACTTCGAGAAGCTTGTGGCAGACAGACTTCTCTAGTCTAGCAGTTTTTCTAGGGTTAATTCTGGGTAGAAGCGTCGGACGAAGGCGAAGCCGTTTACGACAGGATAAAAGGGGTATTTACTCTCGTCGTCCAGCTCCACGGCTCCTCTTCTCCAGAGCTCAGAGAGGATTTTGGCGTAGAGATATCTCTTTTCCAGCGTCTTCAGGGCGACCTTCGTCTCTCGTGGGGCGTATTTCACCGCCACGTTTATGTTTGACATCTTTGCCGTATCTGCGGGGGTTAGATCTCTGCGGACCACTGGACATAGGGTAGACATTACGAACTTGACATCTATCCGTACTTCGCGGTTTAGGGGGTCTAGCTCGTATTTTATCACCTTAGGCAGGTAGGGGAAGGAACGGCAGGTCAACGGCTTGTATAGGTCATGCACCATACACCTGGCGCCGTCTAGAAAGGGACATTTGCCCTCTTCGTCTAGATGCATGAGGTAGCTCATGGCAATTCTCAGCCCCGACTTGACGTCGGCCACTTTATAAGCCGGAGTGAAGACCACGGCGACGCCGAGTCTTTCAGCCATTCTCTGTAGAATATACACTTCATGGGGCAACACGGTGACTGGGCTGGCTCTGCAACAAAGCGCACAGTGAGGCATGCAAGCGAACACGGAGGCGTCCCCGCATATCATTTATATACTCTACGCCGTCTCTTTCAGACCCGAAGAACCTATAAAGACGTGGTATTGTCCTATCATGGTGTCGCTGGAACAAATCATACAGCTGGTTGGGCCCTTCGTGGTGGGTCTACTAGTTGGGGTCTTGGTGAAGAGGATCGTCTCGGTTGCCGTGGTGCTCGCCGCCTTATTTATAGCGCTTGTAGCTCTGGGCTACACGTCGCCGCAACAAGTGACGCAGATACTACAGCAGATAGGCTACTCCGCCAAAGACGCCGTGACGACTGCCATGAATTTAAAAAACGCCGTACCCTACTCAAGCCTAGCCTTCTTAATAGGCCTGGCAATAGGACTTTGGAAGGGCTAAACGCCGGCCGCGCCGCAACATGGCCGTCATTTCTGTTGAGGTTTTAAAGAGCGCCGTAGAACATATACCGTAGGCAGGGAGGGTAAGAGCTAACAAGAAAATGATGAGGAAAAGGGTGAACTCTACAAGTCACATATCAGGACATAGAGGCTGTTGATGGAAGTTGCGAGATTCAGCTACTGGACATTCTTCACGAGTCGGTCCTCACGCGCCACATCACTGAAAGACGGCTGGTGGTGGGATATAAAACTAGTCGTGTTGAGACTCCGCTACTTTCGTGCCCTTCACAATCGCCTCTACGTATTTCCGTCTTTCCTTCTCGTACTGATCCGCTGGGAAGGCCTTTACCTTTGCCAAGATCTTCGGCAGGGCGGTGTACTCCATCTCCTCAGGCGGCAGGCGGTGCGGCTGGAAGGGCCCCATGCGGCGTATGTAGTCGGCGACCTGCGCCGCGACTTGCCTCACGTAGTCGAAGGCAGGGTCGTCGAAGAGGTCGACGCCGCCTTCCAGATAGCCGTCGTGGAGCTGGAAGCCTAAGGCGCCTACTTTCGGCGGCCCGTCGAACCTAGTCATCTTGGCGCCCACCGCAATCCTCTTCTCTGGATCCACGGCGATGAACCTAGCCGGCATGAGAGGCCCAGCGTGGGATCCTCTCATCCAGCCGTGGACTAGGTGCGGGTGGGCGAAAGCCTCCAGTATTTCGCCTACGGCGGGGAGCCCAGACTGGGCTCTTACCATCATTACTGGGTCGTCTTTGCCTACGTAGCGCCCGGCTATCAGCGAAAGCCTCTCTACGCTGTTGGCGGCGGCTGGGGCGCCATCTGCCCTTCTGAAGACCTTACGGATTATGTAGCGGCCGGTGGTGCCTATCAAGCCGAGGAGGGAGTAGGCCTCCTCCGGCGTCTTCAATAGATACACCTTGTGTTCCACGACGTCGAGTACCTCGAAGATGAAGCCCTCATGCATGGAGGGGTCTATCACGAGGCCGGCGGTGTTGAAGGGGTCGGCAAACATCTTGTAGAGCGGCAGGTTGAAGGCGCCTGGTTCAGTCTTGTCCGCTGCGAACACTATCAAAGGCTCGCTGGGTCTCTCTTCGAATTCCATCTCGGCGACTTGGGGACCCATGCCGCGGACGTTGCCAGAGAAGGCGTCTTTAAGCAAGTCCTGCCCGGCGCCGTAGAGCTTGTACTTTTTGGCTATCTGGTCTGTGACTTCTTTAAAGGTTTCCCAGGCGAGGCCGTGTATCTCCGGGTTGTCCTCTCCTTTTGTGTGCGTCATCAGGAGGGAGATGTCGTCGCCGACGTTGTAGACAAAGTAGTCGATTATGACGCCTTTTTTCTGAGCTTCTCTCATCTTTGCCGCCGCGTATTCTAACATTTTGGGATGGACGTGGGCATGGCCTGGGAAACCGCCCACGTCTGCCTTTATTATTGAGACCGTAACTTTCATTGGCTTTACCACTTATTTTCATTTAAAAGCATTATCTTAATTGAGTGTGAGTATCGACTATGTCGAAATAACAGGAGTATACTCAAATATACGTGAGCTATATGGTAAGGTTACTCTTAAGAGTGTGATATAGATTTTTACACCCAGTTGCCGATCCCACTTATATCAATACCTTTGGAGCAGAGGTTGCAAGACATTTCTCATACATTTTAACAATAAGCCTGTAGGGATTGTAGACATAACTCCTTGCGGAGACGGCGTAGAGGTGGCTGTCTTAGTGATCGACGCGTATCAGGGAAGAGGTATTGGTAAGGCTGTGGTTTTCGATTTTGCAGAGAGGCTGGGGAAGATGGGGTATAGATACGCCCTGGCTTACGTCTCGCCGGAGAACTATAAGGCGTTGGCTATAGCGCGGAAAATAGGCGCCGAGGTGAGATGTAGAGATATTTACTCGTCAAGTATGTGCTGACTAAAGACGGCGGGGAGATGAGTAGGAGTTAAGTTTATATAGAGGGTTGGTCAGGCTAGTGATGTCTAAGGGGCGAATATACGCGGGTATCTTGTCCTTGAGGACGGCACGGTGTTTACGGGAAGACTTATAGGCGCTGAGAAGGTTGCCGTAGGAGAGGTCGTCTTCACTACGGCGGTTGTGGGGTACCCCCAGGCCTTGACTGACCCGAGTTACAAAGGTCAGGTCTTGGTGTTTACGATGCCTCTGATAGGCAACTATGGCGTCTCTGAGGACCAGTTTGAGTCGGATGGAATCAAGGCGGAGGGCGTCGTGGTGTTTGAAGCCACTGCGCCTAGCCACTATAAGTCTGTAATGTCGCTGGAGGAGTGGCTGGCAACTGAGGGGGTGCCGGGCTTGGCGCGGGTGGACACGAGAGCCCTCGCCATGAGGCTTAGGGAACACGGCGTGTTAATGGGCGCTCTGGGGCCGGAGGAGCCGGGTGAGCTTTTGAAGAGGCTGAGGGCGTCTATGCGGTATGAAGAGGTGAGCTACGTGGATTTGGTGTCGGTGAAGGAGCCGCGGGAGCTGGGCGACGGCAGGCTGTGCGTGGGCGTGGTGGACTGCGGCGTGAAGCGTAGCGTCTTGGCGGAGTTTTTAAAGAGGGGGGTGAGGCTCAAGGTCGTGCCGTGCCGCCGGCCGGAGCTGGCCTTCGACTGCGACGCGCTTTTGGTGAGCAACGGCCCCGGCAACCCGAAGCTTCTCGACTTCTTGGTTAGGCGGGTGTTAGAGTTCGCCGAGTACAAAAAGCCGCTGTTCGGCATCTGTCTCGGCCACCAAGTGATCGCGATGGCGTTTGGGGCCGGGGTGTACAAGATGAAGTTCGGCCACAGGGCCAGCAACAAGCCTGTGAAAGACCTGGTCTTCACGGGGAAGACTTACATCACGGTTCACAACCACGGCTACGCCGTAGACCCAAGAGACAGCGGGCTGAAGGTCTGGGCCGTACAGCCCGACGACGGCACCGTCGAGGGGCTCTACCACGAGTCTCTCCCCATCCTCACGACGCAGTTCCACCCCGAGGCGTCGCCAGGGCCGCAGGACATGAGGTGGGTCTTCGACATGTTTATGAAGCGGATGGAGCGCCATGCCGGACGTTAGAAAGGTCTTGGTGATAGGCTCCGGCGCCATCAAGGTGGCCGAGGCGGCGGAGTTCGACTACTCAGGCTCCCAGGCGCTTAAGGCCTTTAAAGAAGAGGGCATCGAGACCGTCCTCGCCAACCCCAACATAGCCACTATTCAGACCTCTAAGCTCCTCGCAGACAAGGTGTACTTCGCGCCGTTGCAGAGGCAGTTCCTCGTGGAGATCGTCGAGAGGGAGAGGCCGGACGCAGTTGCCTGCGGCTTCGGCGGCCAGACTGCGCTTTCCGCCTGCGTCGACCTCCACGACTCCGGCGTGTTTGACAAATACGGCGTGAAGGTGCTTGGCACGCCTGTGAGAGGCATCAAACGCGCGCTCTCCCGTGACCTCTTCCAGAGGGCTATGAAGGAGGCGGGGATCCCCACTCCGCCGAGCACCGCCGTGAGGTCGCCTGAGGAGGCCTTGGACTTTGCCCGCTCTATCGGCTACCCCGTGGTGGTTAGGGTGAGCTTCAACCTGGGGGGCGCGGGGGCCTTTGTGGCGAGGAGCGAGGCCGACCTGAAGGCGAGGATCTACAAGGCCTTTGCCCAGTCCGCCATCGGCGAGGTGCTTGTGGAGAAGTACTTGGAGGGGTGGAAGGAGGTCGAGTTCGAGGTGGTTAGAGACGCCTACGACAACGTGACGGCTGTGGTGTGTATGGAAAACGTCGACCCCATGGGGGTACACACCGGCGACTCCATCGTGGTGGCCCCCTGCCTGACTTTGACCGACGAGGAGTATCAAAAGGCCCGGAACATCTCAATCGGCGTGGCGCGGGCCATCGAGCTGGTGGGCGAAGGCAACGTGCAAGTCGCAGTCAACTTCGCCGGGCCGGAGCAGTACGCCATAGAGACTAACCCGCGTATGTCCCGCTCCAGCGCCCTCGCCTCCAAGGCCTCTGGCTACCCCCTGGCCTACGTCGCGGCTAAGCTGGCGCTTGGGTACCGCCTAGACGAGGTGCTCAACCAAGTGACTAGGCGCACCGTGGCCGCCTTTGAGCCTGCGCTGGACTACATAGTTGTGAAGCACCCGCGCTGGGAGAACGACAGATTCGGCGTCTCGGAGGGCCTCGGGCCGGAGATGATGTCCATAGGCGAGGCCATGGCCATCGGGAGGACCATCGAGGAGGCTTGGCAGAAGGCGGTGCGGATGATAGACATCGGCGAGCCCGGCCTCGTCGGCGGAAGAATGTTTAAAGAGCTTACGCGGGAGGAGGCGGAGAGGTGTCTGAGGGAGTACCGGCCCTACTGGCCGATATGCGCCGCCAAGGCCATGTACCTAGGCGCCTCAGTCGACGAGGTTTATCAATACGTGAAGGTAGATCGGTTCTTCCTCCACGCCATACAGCGGGTCGTCGAGGCGTACAAGTCGCTGGAGAGGAGGGTTTACGACTTGGAGGAGCTTAAGTTGCTCGGCTTTTCGGATCGTCAAATCGCAGAGGCGCTGGGCGTGGGGGAGGAGGAGGTGCGGCGGATGCGGAGGCGGCCTGTGGTCAAGAAGATAGACACCTTGGCGGGGGAGTGGCCCGCTGAGACCAACTACCTCTACCTCACCCACGGCGGCGTCTACGACGACGGCACTGCGCCGGCGGATTTCCTGGTAGTGGGCGCCGGCGTCTTTAGGATCGGCGTCAGCGTGGAGTTCGACTGGTCAACGGTGAATCTGGCGCAGGAGCTCCGCAACAGAGGGTTCAGGGTAGCCATCTTAAACTACAACCCCGAGACCGTCTCCACCGACTGGGACGTGGTGGATAAGCTCTACTTCGACGAGATCTCTAAAGAGAGGATCTTAGACATAGTGGAGAAGGAGGGCGGCGCGTTGACGGTCGTCCTCTACGCCGGCGGCCAGCTCGGCCAGCGGCTTTATAAAGAGCTTGAGGCGGCGGGGGTGAGGCTAGGCGGCACGCGGGCCAGCTCCATCGACGTGGCTGAGGACAGGAGCAAGTTTTCAGCTCTGCTCGAGAGGCTTGGGATAAAACAGCCGCCGTGGTTCGTCGCCAGGTCCGTGGAGGAGGCTGTTAAACTCGCCGAGGGCTTGGGCTACCCCGTCTTGGTGAGGCCGAGCTACGTGCTGGGCGGCACCTATATGGCGGTTGCCTACAGCGGAGAGGAGCTGGCCCGCTTCCTTACCAAGGCGGCGAAGGTCAGCGGCGAGTATCCGGTGGTGGTATCCAAATTCATGCCTAGGGGCATAGAGGCGGAGGTAGACGCCGTGTCCGACGGCGTGAGGCTTGCGGCCACCCCCATCGAACACGTGGAGCCGCCCGGGGTCCACTCCGGAGACTCCACCATGGTCCTGCCGCCTAGGCGGCTGGAGGAGTGGGCCGTGAAGAAGATGGTAGACGCCACCTACAGAATAGCGGCAGAGCTGAATGTGAAGGGGCCGCTCAACGTCCAGTTCATAGTGCAAGACGACGTGTACGTAATAGAGGCCAACCTCAGGGTAAGCCGCTCCATGCCTCTAGTCAGCAAGGCCACCGGCATGAACTACATGTCGCTTACTGCAGACGTCTTGGTCAACGGCCGCCTCGCCATAGACGAAGAAGTGGTGACGCTGAGACCCAGCAGGTGGTGGGTGAAGTCGCCACAGTTCTCCTGGGCCCGGCTAAGAGGCGCCTACCCGAGGCTGGGCCCCGTCATGTACAGCACAGGCGAGGTGGCGTCCAACGGCGCCGTCTTTGAGGAGGCCCTCTTAAAGAGCTGGCTCTCTGCGACGCCCAACAGAATACCTACAAGAAACGCGCTGGTCTACACCTACGACAGACGGCATCTGGAGCTCATATCTCAAGTGGCCTCTCTGCTGTCCACGCGGCTTGAGACCTACTCCCCGGAGGACCTCGGCGAGAAGGTTGTGGACATGTTGAGGTGGAGGAAGATAGACATAGTCATAACAGGGGGCGACACCCCCGATGCAGATTTCCACATCCGGAGGCTTGCCGCAGATACCAACACGCCGCTGGTCTTAGACTCAACTCTCGCCCTCGAACTCGCCAAGGCCTTCCTGTGGTACTACAACAACGGAAGACTAGAGGCGTCGCCATGGTAGCGCTGATCTACGACGTCTTGAAAGAAGAAGAGAAGATGCTTATCAAGGCTGCTGAGCGGCTAGGCGTGAAGCTAGAGCTGGTGAGAGTCGGCGACGCGGTGGAAGTAGAGGCGTGGCGGCCCGACGTCTATTTGATACGTACCCTCAGCCACAACAAGGGCGTAATCACCGCCGCCATAGTCGAGGCCAGCGGCGGGGTGGCGGTGAACTCCTCCTGCGCCCTAGCCGTGAGCTGGAACAAAGCCGTGACGCACGCCAAGCTGAAAGGCGCCGGACTGCCCGTGCCCAAGACGTCTGTCCTCTTCGGCGAGGCCGACCTAGAGCTCGGAGGGAGGGCCATCGTGAAGACCGTGAGCGGTAGCTGGGGGAGGAAAGTGGCGCTAGTCTCCACCCCCGACGAGCTTAGACTCCTCTTAAAGTCTGCGGAGGGCGACGTCTTGATGCTCCAGGAGATGGTGGGGACCGGCGAAGATATCAGAGTCTTCGTGGTGGGGGGAAGGGCCGTGGCCGCCATGCGGAGGATACCCCCCGAGGGGGACTGGCGAAGCAACGCGGCGCGGGGCGGCAAGACGTTGCCCCAGCCTGTGGACAAAGAGCTTGAGGAGCTCGCAGTCAAGGCGGCTGAGGCCGTGGGGGCTCTCTACGCCGGCGTAGACGTGTTAATCGGCGACCGGCTGTACGTAAACGAGGTAAACGGAATACCTGAATTCAAAGCGTTAATCAAAACCACAGGCATAGACGTGGCGAGCCACATAATTGAGCTGTTGAGAGAGCTAGGCAAAAAGTAGAAACAGCTTATCCTCCACGTAAGGCTTGTCGTAGATCCTTTCGCCGATCTTCACCAGAAAGTCGGCGCGGGGGACCACCCTCCCTATCACTGAGTAGGGTACGCGGAGTTCTCTCAACCTCTCCTCGGCGTCGGGCAGGCGGCTGGGCGGCACGGTGGCTAGAAGCACGCCTGAGCTCAAAGTCTCGAGGGGGTCTATGCCGAAGGCCCTACACAAGGCCTCGACCTCTGGGCACATGACGACCTTCTGGGGGTCCGCTACGATGGAGACGCCCGAGGCGTAGGCGATCTCCGCAAGTCCGTTTGCAAGGCCGCCCTCGGTGGGGTCGTGCATGGCTGTGGCTACGTCTGCAAGAGCTAGAGCCTCTTTAGCCACCGAGATCGACTTTATGAACTCCTTTGCCTTCTCCACGGCGGCCTTATCTACGCCTCTTCTCAAGGCCTCCTCTTCGAAATCTGTGGCGAGGATAGAGACGGCCTCCTGCCCCGCCGACTTGGTCATCAAGACGTAGTCGCCGGGCCTCGCGCCTGAGGTGACGACGTAGCGCCGCCCCACACCCATGGCCGTGGCGACCACCAGAGGCCTAGTCACGGCGGTGGTGACCTCAGTATGGCCGCCCACCACTGCGACGCCGAGCTCCCTCGCGGCTGAGTCCAGCTGACTCGTCACCACGTCCAAGACCTCCTCCTCAGCGCCAGGCGGCAGGAAGATCGCCACTGAGAGCCACATGGGCTCTACCCCCCGGACGGCCACGTCGTTGGTGGGCACGTATACAGCCAAAAACCCAAGCAGTTTTGTAGAACCTGAAATGGGGTCTGTGTGAACCGCCACGTAGCGGTCTCCGAGGTTTATCACCGCGGCGTCTTCGCCGAGTGCGGGTCCTACGACCACCTCCTGCCTGGGGGCGCCGCGTCTACTCCACACGAGGCGGCTTAAGATTTGAGGCGGCACCTTGCCTATTTTCATTAAAATAAATGAGTTTTTTCTTAGTTAAATGGTTGACCTCAGCGGCAGATGGGTAAAGGTAGACGACGTGGAGCTTGTGAAGACCGTACACGAGCTCGTCGTGGTTGAATTCGGGCGGCGGGCTCTTCAATACACAGACACAGCCGGGGCGCCTGAGCCTAGAGAGGAACTACGGCGGCTGATCACGCTGGCGGGGTTTCCCCATCACGTGCCGCTGTTCACCACAAGCCTTGCAGACAGCCTCAGACTGGTAGCCGCTGTGCATCTCGAGCAGGGGGAGTGTCTAGACGTAGAGGACCCCACCCAGAGAGAGGCTCTGGCGTATGCCCACTGCGGAAGACCTAAGGCTCTGTATATTCAGCCTCATTGGCGCAACCCAGACGGCCACGTCTACAGCGCCGAGGAGCTTAGAGCCGCGGCGTCGCGGATGCGTCTAGTGGTGTACGACCTCACCTACGGCCTCCTGGCCGCCGAGGTGCCGCCAGTCGCCGAGGTCGCTGTGGTTGTAGGCTCGCTTGATGTCCTCTTCCCCGGGCTCCACCTCGGCTTCTTGGCGGTGCCAGAGGAACTGTTCCCCACATATCTTTCGTTGTTAGAAGGCACATATCTACATCCGCCTACCTATATGCAATATCTCTTCTACGCGGCGTTGAAGACGAGGGCGGTTGAGAAGGTTTTTGAGTCGTTGAGAAGACGCTGGGCCTTGGCCAGCAGGTTCTGCCCAGCCACGCCCTACTTCGCCTGGTGCCGGCCGCGCCACAAGTCAATCTTTTTAAGCCACGGCGCTGTGGAGGGAAGTGTCTTCTCGCGACGGGGACGTTTCGGGGAATACGTCAGGCTGGGCCTCACTAGTGCGACAGAAGAAGAGCTTGCCGAGTTCTTCGCCGGGCTTCCTCCAGAAGAATTTCAAAGTGGTCGCCATAGCCGAGAGCTTTAAGCTAGACGACAAGCACTCGATCTACGCGGGGGTCCTGGCGAGGAGAGACGGGGCAGTGGAAGAGTTCGTCTTCGACGTAGCCACGGTCGGCGGCGTAGACGGCACCGACGCCGCACTGCGGATACTAAACGCCCTACTAAGACCAGATGTGGCCATGGTGATGCTGGACGGGTGCGTGGTCTCCTTCTACAACTGGATCGACGGCGAACTCCTCTGGCGCCGCGGCGGCAAGCCTGTTGCGTGCTACGTCTTTGAAGAGCCGGAGGGGCGCGTAGAAGACGCCGTGAAAAAGCTATTCCCAGACTGGGAAACTAGACTCGAGGCGTTGAGAAAGCTGGGACCTCCCATCCCTTACTACACGAAGGCGGGCTACAAAATATACATAAGGGCCTGGGGGCTCGATCCCGTAGACGCCGGCAAAGCGGCGGAGGCGTGCATGAAGTTTGGGAAGTGGCCTGAGCCTATTCGCGTGGCCAAAATAGTGGCCAACGGCGTGCGGCGGTTCTACGAGACGTTCATAAGGCGGGGTAGCTCTTAGAGACGGCTGGCTAAACCCATGGGAGCTAGAAGAAGGCAACTGGTGGAGCCCGGTAACTCTTAAATAGGCTTGAGATTAGTGACAGTAATGGTCACCAGAAGGCGGCTACTTGCGGCAATAGGGGCGGCCGCCGTGTTGACGGCAGTTGGCGGTGGGCTTTTACTCTTCAGGAGAGAAGACGCCACGGCAACAACGACGACGGCTGGGAGCACCGCCGCGACCCCTCCGCAAACCACCACGAAAGGCGGAACGCTGGCTGTATATAACTACTCCTATTACATCGACAAAGATCTTCTGCCTGAATTCGAAAAGGAATACGGCATTAAGGTTATCTACGATGAGTTCGAAAGCGGCGAGGAGGCCTACGCGGCGCTTTTGAGAGGCGGCGGCTACGACCTCATCGTGGTGCCGGACACGTACCTCAGGGACGTAATAAGGAAGGGCTACGTGCAGAGGATAGACCACGGCAAGCTGTCTAACATCGGCAACATAGACCCAATCTTTTTCAACAACCCCAATGACGCGGGGCTTCACTACTCCATCCCCTACGCCTTCGGCACCACAGGCTTCGCGGTCAACTACTACGCCATGAAGGCCGAGGTGGGCAAGAGGCTGGACAGCTGGGGCGACCTCTTCGACTTCGGCATCTTGGAGAAGATGAGGGGCAAGGTGGCCATGTTGGAGGAGTTTATCGAGCCCGTGATGGCGGCTAAATACGCGATGGGCATAGACCCCGACGACTGGAGCGATGTAGCCGTTAACAAGATAATCGACTTGCTCAAGAGGCAGAAGGAGTACATCAGGGGGTACCTGGGGATTAGCCAGATAGTGCCCGCCCTCGCTGCTGGCGAGCTTTGGACGTCGCAGATCTGGTCCGGCGACGCCGCCACGGCCCGGGACGAGTTTATAAAAAACGCAGGGGAAGCAAACGCCGACAAGTTTGAATACGTCTTGCCCAAGCCCATGACTCACAGATGGGTGGATTTCATGGTGATTCCACGCGACGCCAAGAACGTAGAGGCGGCGTACCTCTTCATAGACTTCCTCCTGAGGCCGGAGAACTCAGCCCGCATCGTGAAGGCCTCCTACTACCCCACCCCGCTGAAGATACAATTGTTGGAGAAGTACCTAAGCCCAGACATTCTGCATGACCCTACGGTTTTCCCACCTCCCGAGGCGAAATTAATCTATCTCAACTACACCGAGGAGATGATTAAAGCTGTCGAGAGGATAAGCTACGCCGTGAAGGGCTGAGGAGCTCTACTAACTCAAGAAAACATTTTATATCTTTTCCAAATTGAATAAATAGGACAGGACCTATGTTTTCTCGTATCTCTTTGACATGTATGTCGCGGTCGTCTACATAGACTATGTCTTTAGGCTTGATCTCTACGCCTCTTTCTTCTTTTATCTGCCTTAGGAGTTTATAGAGCATTTTGTCTTTGCGGGGGTGTGGCTCAATGGCTAGGTAGTGAAAATGGCCCTCTATCTCGAAAGTCTTAAGGGCTTGGTACGCCACGTCGAAGTCGTTCCAAGATAGTGTGGTGAGGATATGTCCGTTTTCTCTAGCCCACAGCAGAAAGTCTCGTACATGTGGCCGTAGGTTGACGGCTGAACCGCGGCTGTCTATTATTGTAAAAGGGCCGACTCGTCTAAAGGGCGGGTAGAGAGAGGAGATGTCTAGGTGGTCCCACACTGTCCCGTCAAGGTCTAGGGCGATGAGCATGTAGCCACGTCCATTCCACGTTTATAAACATCTACGTGGCTAGCACTGTGTTTAAGCCTACTCAGAAGTGGGCCGCCGAGCTCTGCAGAGGGCTGTATCACGAAGGCGCCGAAGGTGTCTTGGTCGTATCTGCCGATGAGGTGCCGCCTGACGTCTCGCCCGCGGGACTCCTTACGCTTCTTTTAGAGTTTAGAGAGGGGAGATGTGTAAGGGCTGAACTATCGCCAGAGCCGCAAGATGGGGACTACGTGTTAGAAGGCGCGTACTCGGACTACCTAAAGATTTTCGAGGGGAAACTGCCGCCTTTCGCCGCCTTCGCGCTGGGGAAAATACGCCTAGTAAGAGGCTCTGTCTCAAAACTTGCCGACTACATGCCCCTCGCCCTTGAGATAGTAAAAGCGGCGAGGAAGGCGGTGGGGTATACGTAAGAAGTAACACATAATTATACCCCCCTCTCGGGTTGCGTGTCGCACGAAATCCACCGTAGACAGGGCCCGAAAGTTGCCAGGTTTTACATAGTTACCGTCAGCACGTCGCGTTTTAGAGAAAAAGCGGCGGGAGGAAGTCCATCGGACGAGTCTGGCGACACGGCGGAGAGGATGGTTAAAGAAACGGGGCATGTGGTTGTCGGCAGAGACCTCCTGCCGGACGACATCAACGCGATTAGGCGTAAATTGCTTGAGCTCGTTCAGCGAGACGACGTAGACGTCATAGTCTTCACGGGGGGCACCGGCTTGACGAGGACAGACGTCACCATAGAGGCTGTTCGGCCGCTTTTCGACAAAGAGATCGAGGGGTTCGGCGACGTGTTTAGACACTTCAGCATACAGGAGGTGGGAACTGCGGCTTTCCTGACGAGGGCCACCGGCGGCGTCGTCGGCGACAAGGTGGTCTTCCTCCTCCCCGGCTCTCCCAACGCGGTGAAGACAGGCATGAAGATAATACTGGCCGAGGTGTCCCACCTCCTCCACCTAGTCAGGCAATGAGGCAAATAGCCGTTGCGGTACACAGCGGCCACGTCCCCGGCCTGGGGGAAAAGGCGAGGTTGTTCGTGGAGGCCCTTGCCAAGAGGTGTCCCGACGCTGTCTTGCTGGTGGGCGGCTACTGGGGCCACATGGTGGACGTCGTCGACGCCGCCTTGGAGAGAGGGCTCAGAGTTGTGCTGTTTTTGCCGCTAGAGAGAGAAGAGGTGAAGACGCCCCCAGGCGCCGTGGTGGTGAAGACCGGTTGCGAGTTCCGTTGCAGGTCTGTTCTGATGATCAGGTCCGCCGATGTGGTGGCCGTGCTGGGCGGAGGCGTCGGCACGACGATAGAGGCGCTTATGGCATACGCCATGGGGAAGCCGTTTTTCGTCTTGGCCAACGTCGGCGCGGCCAGCGACAGACTCCAGACAGCTTATCCAGAATACTTCGACGAGAGGAAGGCCGTTAAGGCGGTGTATGAGGAGGACCCCGTTCGACTTGCCGAGTTGGTCTGCGCCGCGGAGAAGGGGGCGGTCACCAACTTCGGCTAAAATAGTTGACGTACAACGCGGCCGCGTTCTGGAAGAAGTGGAGCACGATCGACGCAGGTAGGCCGTACTTGTGGTAGGCATAAGCTAGGCTTAGGGCTACGATGAAGATAGGCACAGCGCCTAGACCTGGGCGATGAAGCAAGGCGAAGACAAACGACGACGTGACGTAGGCCGCCGCCAGGCCCCACCGCCTTTTTACCTCTTCAAACAGTATACCTCTGAACAAGACCTCTTCTACCAACGGCGCCAGCACTAGCGCCTGAAATGCTGTAAGGAAGGCGCCTAGAGGACATCGGGAGGCCGCCTCGAAAAATTTGGCCTGCGCCTCGCCCATCTTTATGTATTCTTGACCAATCTGGGGCACAGCCAAGGCCACAGCCCCGGCGGCCAGCAGAGTTAGGAAATACACGGGGAAGGCAAGCGGAAACCTCTTGTCGAGCCGCCAGTCGGCAAGCAGGCCCGCTGGCGTGAAGAGGAGGTAGAGGGCGGTGCTTACGTAGAGGGCTGTGCACGGGGCTGGTCTATATAAGGCAAAGGCCACAACAACCGCGGCGAAGACGAGCGGAAGCACGACTCTATGCCGTATCACCGACGAGGGGTGAAAACAATCTTTTTAATATGTTGTAGGGTTTTTCTGTGGCCTTCCGAGGCGTAGTCTACTCGTACCCCGTAAGGGTCGTTTTTAAAAAAGATGTAGATATACCTCTGCTGGGGATCTCACACAAGGCAGGCACCGAGGTCGATATACCGTTGTACCTGGCGTTGAAGCTTGAGGAGATGGGAGCTGTCGAGATAGACGACAGCAACTTAATCCAGCCCAAGGAGGTGGCCTCTTTGAAATACGTTGAGCAGAGAGAGAGCTACCCCACCCGGTTGCCCGAGGGGTTCTACCCCAGGGTGAAGCTCACAGTACATGTACTCAACAAGAGAGGCGACGTCAAAGCGGTAAGAAACATACTACAAGACGTAAGAGAGCTGGTCGTGGAGCGGATAAGGAAAATAGCTGTGTTAGTGGCCACGCGCCCCGACATAATAAACGACCCAAACTTCTTGGAGAGGCTGACCCCAGAGGAAAAAGCCCTCCTCCACTCCATGTACGTCTCTCTTTCATCCTTTGTTCTTTCCGTAACCTAGCTTAGTCCTTATGATGTTTGCCACCTCTCTCGCCACGGCCTCGGGGGGTCTTGAGGCGTCCACCACGGGGTACCCCTCCTCCTCGGCGCGCCTGAGATAAATCTCACGCACGCGTCTAAGAAACGACACGTGTTCGAATTTTTCGACTCCGCCGCGCCGCGCAATCCGCGCTATGGCGATTTCAGGATCTACGTCAAGTATGATGGTTAGGTCAGGCCTGGGCACCAACGAGTTGATATACTTTACGAACTCAATGGAAACGCCAGCCGCGCCCTGATACGCGATGGAGGACTCTATATAGCGTTCAGTAACGACGAGGAAGTTCTCACGGAGCTTCGGCTCGATTTCCCGTCTGTAGTGTTCGATTCTGTCTGCGGCGAAGAGAAGCGCATCGACGTGAGGGTCGATGGAGCCGCCCCGCAGGGCCCACTCCCTTATCAGCCGGCCGATGGGCCCGCCGCTGGGCTCCCTAGTGACGTACACCCTGGGCAACATCTCAGCCAGAAGCCCTATCACAGTCGACTTGCCGCTGCCGTCTATTCCCTCTACCGCCACAAAGGCCATGTCTGTAAACTTGTGTAATTTAACTATGGTTTAGATAGCGTAGGATGCCGCGTGCCGCCAAGACGCCGGTGGCGGCGGCTACGTTTATGCCGCGGGAGAGGCCGGCTCCGTCTCCCGCCACGAAGAGGCCGGGGACGGTGGTCATGAGGTTTTTGTCCACGGTGGGCCGCGCCGAGTAGTACTTAATCTCCGGCGCGTAGATCAAGGTCTGGGGGCTCGCCACGCCGGGGGCCAGCTCGTCCAGCTTCTTGAGGCCCTCGATTATGTCCTCAACGACGCGGTGGGGGAGGGCCAATGATATGTCGCCTGGGGTGACGTCCTTGAGGGTGGGGGATATGCTGGACCTCCTTATCCTCTCCCAGGTGGACCTCTGGCCCCGCTCCAGGTCGTAGAGCCGTTGGATAAGCGGCTTGCCGCCGCCCAGCTTCGTGGCCAGCCTGGCGATGGATTTGCCGTATTCGATGGTGTCCTCCATGGGGTCTGTGAACCTCAGGGTGACAAGAAAGGCGAAGTTGGTGTTTTCGCTTTTCTTTTCTAGGTAGGTCTCTCCGTTTACGCCTATGGTCCCGTCGGCGTAGACCTCCTTTACCACAAAGCCCCTGGGGTTGGTACAGAAGGTCCTCACTTTGTCGTCGTGTTTAGAGGTGTAGAGAATTACCTTGGGGTCGTGGACGGCATCTGTCAACGGCCGCATCACGTGGTAGGGCACCTCCACCCGCACCCCGATGTCTATGGGGCCGAAGTCCAGAGAGGCCCCCAGCCGCTTGAGTTGTGAAATGAGCCACTCAGCCCCGCCCCGCCCAGGCGCCAGCAACACCGCCCGGGCGTTGAGGACCCCTCTGCTGGTCTTCACGGTGAAGACTCCGTTGTTGCCTTTCTCCACCTCTATGGCCCAGGTGGCGTACATCACGGCAACGCCGGCGCCTTCGAGGTAGTGCGTCATGTTATCTACGACCTTTACTGAGCCGTCTGTACCCATGTGGCGTTGGCGGATGGGTACGATGCGGGCGTTGACTCTGGCGGCGAGCGCCGACAGCTTCTCGATGAGCTCCATGTTTGGCTCGTAGACGTTGTTCGGCGCGCCGAACTCGACAAAGATTTTGTCGATATAGTTTATCAACTCCATGGCCTTGTCCCAGTCGCCCACCAGCTCGTGGAGGTCTCCGCCTACGTCGGGCCTTAGGTTTATGAGGCCGGAGCTGAGGGTGCCGGCCCCCCCTATGCCGTACATGATGTGGCAGGGCACGCAGAAAGTGCACTTTTC
This sequence comes from Pyrobaculum sp., assembly GCA_020833205.1. The sequence goes on along the minus strand of JAJHQT010000001.1, from coordinate 7,420 downwards.
AAGCGGGGTCTGGAGGGGGCAACGTCTCTGCGATGCCCTGTACCCCCCGTCTATCAACGCCACCTTCAAGCCGCCTGCCTTGGCCAGTTCCAAGGCGGCGAAGAGACCCGCCGGCCCCGCCCCCACTACCACCACGTCGTAGTCGCCTACGTATCTGTCTAACACGCGGAGCCGGGAGAGGTATTGAGTAATCACCTCCGTTGCATAAAGTAGGGCATATATAAAGTGTGCGCGGGAAAAAATACAACTAGGCCCGCGGAGAGGCCTAGACCTTCTGTGTATGTATGTATAGTACCGCCCGTCCGAAGGGTGTGTATCTTAGCTCACAGCCGCCGTGGCTCCCACTGTGGACACTAATTTTCTTTGTTTACTTGTCGTTGTTGCTTAACCACCTCTTTATGGTCTCTGCAATTTCGACATATTTCATCGCGGCTTCTAGGTGCCGTCTCGTGTATACAATTTGTTTGATTTTACCGTATTTGTCGCGTTTTATGTTTGGCTCCTCTCCTGTTAGTGTCTTCACCAGCGCGATAATCCGCTTGGCGTCTTCGGTTCTTCCACCAGGTGCGTCGTCGCGTGTATTAGTGTAGCCTATTACGGCATTGGTTCTGCCGTAGCGGAAGAAGGTCATTACCCACTCGCCTTCTACGCCGTCTACCACAGCCTTCACCTTAATGCGTATTTTGTCTTCGTCTTCCCATGCCTCTAATTTCCTAACTTCCACGGGTACGACGATGTGATCGCCTTCCCACTCTATCGCCACCTCAGCCTTCAGCCCCTCGGCGCTGAGTGCGCCCCTAGATTCGCCCTCCCTAACCAGCTCCTCAAGCTTCTGGAGCACATTATCGCCTTTTGTTTCAGCCCTTTTGCGGAGATGTTCAATCAATAACGCCGCCCTCAGTCTCTGTGGCTCCGGACCGTGTCTAGCGATGTATGCTACCTCTTTGATGCCTTCCCTCGTGATGTACAAGTAGCCTAGTCTGCCGCCTTCCAGCCACGTCACAGTAAAGTGCTCACTCTCTCTCAAGCCGAGGGTTTCTAGTTTATGTTTGAGACTTTTGATGTTTTCACGTTGCGTAGATTTGAAGCTCACTTCTAACGCTCCACTTTCCGTCAGCTTTAGGCTGAACTTGTACCCCTCCCACGTGGATATACCTCTCTCAAACTTCTCTATCCACCGCCTTACCCTCTGCTCGTCTACCCAGCCCCTCCTCAACGCCTCCTCCACCGCTTTGATGAGTCCTCTTCTCAGTTCCTCATCTCCCTCGGCCAGCTGGTCGGTGAAGATGCGGACGTACCACATATCTTTGCTTTTCTTCACTTCAGTTTCTACCCCCGCCAGCCTTAGAAGGCGGACTCCTAGCTCTACCTCTTCGCGGTTTGTGGATCTGAATATTAAGACCACTTTATTGTGGAGGTATAGGCTGAACACCCCCATCACGTTACCAGCTGATATGTATAGATCCACGGCGGCGCCGCCCTTGATCCGCCTCCAGCTCCCCTCGTCTATCCGCACCAACACCTTTGACCCCAGCTCCACAGCCTCTACAAGCTTGTGGTTGATAAACCCTTCCTTTTTAAGCATAGGCGGGCCAAAAAGCACACACAGCTGAGCAAGCCTAACAGCGCCGTCGTTAGACGCCACGACTTTAAACGCCCTCCCATCGCTTGTCGCCCTCGGCCTCACGTCATACGCCGCCCACGCCGCTGCCCAAGGCAGAGCCACGGCGCCCTTGCCGCTACTTAAACTAACTTCTTTCCACGCTGCGGACACAGACCCGTCGCCGCCTACTGTGCCGGAGGTAACAGCGCCGAAGTATCTCAGCGTCGTCTCGTTTATGCCTAGCCTCTCCGCCTGGATAAGCAGAAGGACAGGCGCCACGACCTCCCTTGCAATATTGTCGTTGTGTAGCTCGTTCTTCAAACCCTCCAACTCCTTCAACGCCCCAGCCAAGTCGAAGCCGGAGCCAACCTTAACATCTTTAAGCCGCTTCTTCACCGCCTTGATTACTTCGTCCCAGTGCTCGGCAACCCACCGCTTGAGGTCGTCCCAGCTCTTCACGTGTTTGAGATCCTCCAGCCTCCCTCTGTCGCTTAGCATCCTAAGCCACCCGCCCTCCGCACTCCTCCTAATCGCGTCGTCGAGCTTGTCGAGGGAGGTATAGGCGTAGAACTGCGGCTTCGGCCCCTCAAGAGTCAAACCCACGTTGTGGCTGGCGTCGTTTAGGAGGTTTGGCCTTCTGAAGGCGTTGGCTGAGGCGGCTGGCGCAACTACAGCCAGCATAAGAAACGCCGCGAAGAGGCTGAGGGTATGAACATGTGCCGGCAGATTCGCTACACGCCGGTGGGGGAGTACGTCAGACTGCTGGTGCTTAAGAGACTGGCGCGCGGCCCCGCCAAAGTCGAAGAGATAGACCGGATGGTCAGAGAGGCTGTGGAGGCGCTTGGGGTTAGATACGACTGGAAGGTGTGGCCCAGGCTCGTCGAGGGCGAGGTGGAGATAAGAGGCGGCGTTGTAGTAATCACACAACGCGGCAGATGGATTCTTGAGCTAACCGGCGAAGAGGTAGCCAAGTACGTGAAGAAGAGACTGGGCGTAGAGGTATGAAGGTCTGGAAGATAAGGCAGTATCTGCCGGCTTTGCTTTTGTATCTGCAGAGGCGTGTGGGTGGTGAGAGGGGTTTTCTAGTCGCGGTGCGGACGCGGGACATATGCGGAGTGGATAGGCGATGTGGGATGGGTTGGCTGTGCGTAGGCTCATGATGAGCTTGGTGGGGAGAGACTCGCCAAGAGGTACAGGAAGGGTACCTACCTTATCGAGAAAAGAGCCGCAGAGGAGGTCTTAACAGCTTTGAAGAAATGGATATGATGTCATCGTAGTGGACAGCGTAAGGCTCTCCCGGCCGCACTGCCAGACGGCCGAAAGAACAGTTAAAAACCTCATTGTGTTTGCCGCGTGTTGTACGTGGTCGTCGACGGGTTCTTCGGCGACGTCGGCAAAGGGAAGGTGGCGGCCTACTTGGCCTTGGCCGACAAGCCTGCGCTTTGTGTGAGAACCGGCGCTCCCAACGCTGGCCACACGGTGACGTTGGAGGGCCAGCAACTCGTCCTCCGGACGTTGCCCACCTGTTTCGTAAACCCGGGCACTAAGTTGGCGGTGGCGCCAGGCGCCTTGATCAAAGTCGACGTGTTCCTCTCAGAGGTGGAGCGGTACGGCAAGGGCCGGTCTTACGTGGACTTCAACACCGGCGTCATCGAGGACGTCCACGTGGAGCGGGAGCGTAGCGACGAGTTTCTGATGAAGGTGGTCGGCTCCACTGGGCAGGGCGTGGGCGCCGCCATGGTGGACCGCGTCCTTCGACGGCTGAGACTTGCCAGAGATTTCGAGGTGCTTAAACCGTTTCTCGCAGACGTCCCCGCCATGATTATGGAGAACAAGAGAAACGGCGTGGTGATAGAGGGGACCCAGGGCACCTTCCTCTCTCTGTACCACGGCACCTATCCGTACGTCACCAGCCGCGACGTCACCGCAAGCGGGGTCCTCAGCGAGGCGGGGGTGGGGCCTAAGGCTGTGGATGAGGTCGTGTTGGTCTTTAAGGCGTTTGTGACCCGGGTGGGCGGGGGGCCGCTTCCCGGCGAGCTCCCCCCGGAGGAGGCGGAGAGGAGGGGGTGGGTTGAGAGAGGCGCCGTGACGGGGAGGCCGAGGAGAGCTGCCCCCTTCAACATGGAGCTGGCCAAGAGGGCCGTCCTTCTGAACACGCCTACTCAAATCGCCATCACTAAGATAGATGTGGTCTTCAAGGAGGTAGCTGGGAAGACCCGCTGGGAGGACCTGCCGCCGGAGGCGCGCCGCTGGGTGGAGGAGGTGGAGGAAGAGCTGAAGGTGCCGGTGACAATGTTGGGCACAGGCCCGGAGCCGCGTCACATGGTCGACTTACGGAGGGATAAGGGGAGGGCGTGATCTCCCCCTTCGACTGGCGGTACGGAAGCGAGGAGGTCCGCCGTCTCTTCGCCCCGCAGTCCATAATAGACGCATACGTGGAGGTGGAGCGGGCTCTTGTGTGTACGCTGGAGGAGCTTGGCATAGCGGAGAGGGGTTGTTGTGACGCGGTGAGCCGGGTGAAGATAGACGCCGAGGAGGTGTACAGGCTGGAGCGGGAGACAGGCCACGACATACTTAGCCTCGTGCTCCTTCTGGAGCAGAAAAGCGGTTGCCGCTATGTGCATTTCGGCGCTACGTCAAACGACGTGATAGACACGACGTGGGCCTTGTTGATACGCCGGGCCCTCTCCGCGATCAAGAAGAAGATAAATGAGGCCGGGGCGGAGCTCGCGAGTCTCGCCAGGAGATATAAGTCGCTGGTGGCGGTGGGGCGGACCCACGGCCAATGGGCGGAGCCCATAACCCTTGGCTTCAAGTTCGCCAACTACTACTACGAGCTCCACCTGGCGTGCCGACACCTGGCGCTGGCGGAGGACGTGGTCAGGGCGAAGATAGGCGGGGCCGTCGGCACCATGGCGGCGTGGGGCGAGCTGGGGCCCGAGGTCAGGAGGCGCATCGCCGAGAGGCTCGGCGTGCCCTTCCACGTCATCTCCACACAGGTGGCCCCCCGCGAGACATTTGCTGTTTTGGCCTCGGCGCTGGCCGTGCTTGCCGCAGTCTTCGAGAGGCTCGCCACGGAGATCAGGGAGCTGTCCAGGCCGGAGATAGGCGAGGTGGTGGAGAGGGGAGGCGGCTCCTCCGCCATGCCCCACAAGGCGAACCCCACGGCCTCCGAGAGGGTGGTGAGCCTCGCCAGATACGTCAGAGCCCTCACGATCGTCGCGCTGGAGAACGTGGCCCTCTGGCACGAACGCGACCTCACCAACTCGGCCAACGAGAGGATCTGGATACCGGAGGCCCTCCTAGCCGTCGACGAGATCCTCACCACCGCCACTAAGACCCTCCGCACGATCCACATAGACGAGGAGCGGATAAGAGATAACCTAGAGAAGGCGCTCCCCTACATACTCACCGAGTTCCACATGAACCGCATGATCAAGGAGGGAATGCCCCGCGCCGAGGCCTACAAAAAGGCTAGAGATATGCGCACCATCACACATGAATACGAGAAGTGGCCTATAGAAAAGCTGATAGAAGACGCCCTATCGCTACCGCTGTGCACCTAGCCTCCGCCACGACAAACCGAACACCCGGCGCACGGCCTGCAGTTGTGTTACTCAGAGTTGAGACGCAGGTTTTGCGGAACCGAAATGTCTTACGAGCTCCAGCAGTAGCTTTTGGATCTCCAGGAGGGTGGTCTGGACGGCGTCTATCCTCTTAGCCAAGTCGTCTATCCTCTTATTCGTCTCGTCTATTCTCGCCGAAAGTGACTTAACAACATCGTCTATCCTCTTGTTTGTTTCGTCTATTCTGTGGTCTAGTCTTGCTATGTCGGCTCTTATTTCTTTTAAGTCGCTTACAATGGTGCCGAGGTAGAGGACAAGGACGTCTTCAGTAGACAGCTTCTTACCCTCTCTAATCTTGCCCAAGACATGCTCCACAGCAATCTTAACCGCATCATAAGCAACACCAGAAACATCACCCACAAACCAGCCGCCAGTCAAGTATAAAAACGTTGTGCACATCGGCGTAGCTAGCAAGGTGGCTAAAAGTTCTGACGTACTACGCTGTTTCAATCGTGCATCAACATGTTTTCCGCCGCGTAAGACGTCGGGGCGAGGGGTAACAATCTCTTGCCTGCACATCCAGCGCTGAGACGCCCAATGGACAAACTCTACTTCTCCCTTCATCGGACCGTCTCGCTGACGGCCGTATGTTATACGATAACTTCACGCCACGACGCATCTACACGTTGCCATGACGGACCTACGCGCCGTGAGCACGTAGAGGAGATGAGTATTATTCAAGCCGCAACGCCCTTCTTTCCATTTGAACTACGGCAATAGGCTAATTCGTTTACGCTATTTGTACAAGAGAAAAAAATAGGGGAAAGTTTGGTATCATATGCCATGTCAAACACTAATAGCTACGGCGCTTCTAGTAGGCATCTCGATGCTGGCGATGGCGGCTGTCGTCGAATTCTACAGCGAAGATGTACGCCAGTATTGCGTAGGTCCATACTGCATAATTGGCTACGCCTACCAGAAGACCTGGACAAAGGTAGGGTATGACGATAGTGCTCGTAAAGTGGTCAGCCACACCGGCGCCGCGCGCATTGACTCAAAAGGCCTATACGGCTACGTGGTAAAAGCCCAAGGACATCCATACATAGCTGGATGTATTGGCGATCCTTGGAGCGGCTACGGATGGATGAGAATAGACTACGACACGGTAGATTGGTATTTTCTTGGGATTTATGCTATTACGTGGCATACGCAAAGTTCGATAGAAGTATATGCGTGTTGATATGATGGGCAGGGGCGTTTTGCTTGTCGCCGCGGCGACCGTGGTGGCGGCGCTTGTGGTCTTTGCTGTTTGGCTTACGGCGGTGGTTGCCCATCCTCATAAGCCCCCCGTCCCCATAACCGACGGCACTTTCACCGCGTCGTACAACGCAACGGTTATTTGTGGCGGCGGGAGGAAGTTTACGTGGGATTTGACTCTTGTGTATCGCAACGGCAAGTTGATCAAGGCGATGCTACACGGCCGCGAGATCCCCTTGGCCGTGTTTAAATACCCGCATGGACTCAGCTACGTAGGGGCGTTGTTGCTGGACTTAAACAGGATTAAAGAGGTCAACAACGAAACGCTTAAGCCCCTGGGGGGCATAATCAACAAGCGTGTCGCACATCCCGTGCCTTATGCCGACTCGCCGCTCGCGCCCCGTTCCAGACTATTCGTCACGACGAGTTTCAACTACTCTAGTCTGGTGATTGAGGGCCACGGCGAGTTCCATAACGGCACCGTCAATGGCTTGTTGATATTCGACTATGAGACGGGCGTCCCCTACTTCTTCATAATCAGCACGATTCACGCGTCTATGAGGAAATTCTGCGGCACATCGTTTGCATACATTGTTGCATATCTGAGGGAGGTTAAGTAAGTCTTTTTTAACCCCCCTCTTTTTCTCTGTGTTGGTTGGGGTTGTGGACTATACGGTGGGCAACTTGGGTAGTGTGTTAAACGCCTTGAGGAGGGCTGGCGCGGAGCCGCGGGTGGTTAGGCGGCCGGAGAAGGCAGGGGGCGTCGACGCCTTGGTGCTCCCCGGCGTCGGCACCTACGCCGCGGCTTACGAGATGGCCCACCTCTTTAAGTCTCTGGTCGTGGAGAAGCCCACCCTCGCCATATGCCTAGGCATGCAGCTCCTTTTCGAGGGTAGCGCCGAGGGGGGCGGCCGGGGGCTCGGCGTATTTAGTGGGTTCGTGGAGAGGATACGGGCGAGGAAAATTCCTCATATAGGCTGGAGCTACACCTACG
>JAJHQT010000044.1 GCA_020833205.1 Pyrobaculum sp. | reverse complement strand
CAAGGAAGACCTGGACAGGACGACTTCACGTCGCTGGAGCTACATAAACCCTATCTTGAGAAGTATCTAGATAGGCCTATTAAGTTCGTTGACGATGTAATAGGTCCCGAAGCCAGGAGACAGATAAAAGAGCTACGCGATGGGGAGATACTCCTGCTGGAAAACGTGAGGATGCTGTCTGAAGAGGTGATAGAGAGGGTGCCGGAGGCGCAGGCCGAGACCTTCCTAGTCCGCAAGCTGGCGCCGCTTGGGGACTACTTCGTCTTCGACGGATTCGCGGTGGCGCATCGGTCTCAGCCCAGTGTCGTGGGGTTCCCACTGGTAATGCCGTCGTGTATGGGGCCCGTCTTTGAGAGGGAGCTTCGGGCTTTGAGCACAATATTTGAGAGACGAGGAAAGGGCGTCGCTCTTGTGGCTGGTGGCGCTAAGATCCCCGACACGTTGAAGGCCGTGGAGCAACTTTTGAAAAACGGTTTCGTGGAGAGGGTTGCGGTGGGCGGCTTGGTGGGTTTCGTCTTTGCTTTAGCTAAATACGGCATTGTAAACGCTCTGTTGAAACGTGAAGTTGAGAGAGGCGGCTATCTGCCCTATATCGAAAGGGCACGGCAGACGCTTAGCAAATACGGAACGCAGATTTACACACCCATAGACTTTGCCGTGGATCAAAACGGCAGAATCGACGTGGATATATATTCGCTCACACAAGTGCCGCTTGACATCGGGAGATCCACTGTTCTGCTGTTTAGAGAGGTTATCGAAGAGAGCGAGATCGTTATCTTCAGCGGGCCCATGGGCTACATAGAAGACGACAAGTTTGCAGTGGGCACCGCGGAGTTGCTCAGATCAGCCGCGAACAAACGACTCATACTCGGCGGCGGACACACCATACTCGCGGCCGAGAAGGCCGGCGTCATAGACAAGGCCTACCACGTGTCGACAGGCGGACGCGCCTTCATCCAGACGATTGGAGGTGAGGAAATGCCTGCGGTAAAAGTGTTATTAACATCTGCGAAAAAGTTCTGGACATGATAAGGGTAGGCATAGTGGGCTACGGGACAATTGGCAAACGCATAGCGGACGCCATCGCGGCTCAAGACGATATGAAAATAGTCGGCGTGTTGAAGACGTCGCCCGATTACGAGGCGAAGGTGGCTGTGGGGCGCGGCTTCGCGCTTTACACTCTGCCAGATCGGGTGGACAAGTTCAAGAAGGCTGGCATAGAGCCGGCAGGCGTTATCGAGGATTTGATAAAGGCTTCTGACGTAATCATCGACGCGACGCCGGAGGACGTCGGCCGCGAGAATAAGGAGAAGTACTACCAGCGGTTTGATAAGCCTGTTGTTTTCCAAGGCGGCGAGGACGCCGACGTGGCCGAGGTGAGTTTCAACGCGCTTGCTAACTACGAAGAGGCGCGGGGGAGGCGGTACGTGCGGGTCGTCAGTTGCAACACCACAGGCATTACGAGGGTCTTGTCGGCGCTTATGCTAAACGGCGTGGGGGTTAGAAAGGCCAGAGTATTCATCGCCAGAAGAGGCGCAGATCCCAAGGAGCATAAGAAGGGGCCTATCAACGACGTAGTGCCCAATCCGGCCACGGTGCCTAGCCACCACGGCCCCGACGTGCAGACAGTTCTTAAAAACGTGGACATTGTAACGATGGCTGTGGCGGTGCCAGTCACAATTATGCATATGCACATGGCCTACCTCGAGTTGGATTCTACGTATTCTAGAGACGCCGTGCTTGAGGCGTTTGCGAAGACTCCGCGCATATTCCTCGCAGATGTCGGCCTTGGCTTCCAGAGCCTTGCGCAGATAATTGAATACGCCAGAGACTTGGGGAGGCCTAGGGCGGATTTCCCCGAGGTAGCCCTCTTTAGAGACTCGGTGACCGTAAGGGGCAACGAGCTCTACTTGATGTATGGCGTACATCAAGAAAGCATAGTGGTGCCGGAGAACGTAGATGCAGTACGTGCAATCCTTGGGACGTTGCCTAAGTGGGGTTCCATAGAGAAAACAGACAGAACGCTTAAGTTGTTCACAGAGGGCAAGGTCTATGCGAGATGAACCTTTCTACGAATTAGCGTATAAGTTTAGGCGTATATTAGTACCTATATCCCTAATGAATCCAGCTAGGCTCAAGGAGTTGTTGAACGTCGCCGCGGACTTCGGCGAGAGGTACGGCGCCGAGATAGTTTTCCTCTACGTGGCCTCTAGCGAAAACGATCCTGTGGCTGAGCAGTTGCAGAAGACTGTAGAGGACTATATGGGCAAGAAAGGCATTAAACACACCTTCAAAGTGCGGAGACTCGGTGAGGGGGAGACTGTGGCTTCTGAAATAGTTAAGGAATTGTCGGAGAACAACTACGACATGGTTGTCCTCATGTCGAGAGGCTACTACGGCGCCTCTGCTTTGCTTTACAACAGCACGTCAATAGCCGTGGCTCTTGCGGCTAACACTTCTGTGCTTATCCTGCGCTAGTGCTCGTCGGAGCCGCGGTTTCTCCTTATCAACACTTCGGTTTTTGCAACTGCGACCTTCCCGACGAGCCTGGCGCCTATCACCTGCTCTTCTACGAGGAGGACCTGGACCTGGCCAAGAGGATAGGTCTCGACGTCTTCAGGACTGGAATAGAGTGGGCGTTGATAGAGCCGGCAGAGGGCCACATAGACAAGGAAGCCGTCAAGCTCTTCCGTACGTACCTCTCCTCAATACGGGAGAGGGGGCTGGGGACTTGGGTTACTCTTCACCACTTTACAAATCCGAGGTGGGTGTGGAGGTACGGCGGGTGGGAATCTAAAGAAGTGGGTCAGCGTTTTCTTGCCTATGTGGAGCACGTGGCTAGGGAGCTTGGCGACTTGATCGACGTAGCGCTTATCTTCAACGAGCCGAACATGTATACCTACCTGGCATATATAAGAGGCGACTTGCCTCCCTACGGGTTTCTAGCGCTTAAACACATGAGAAGGTCATCGCAAGCCGTTGAGGAGGTGATCATGGAGGCAAGAGATGTGTTGAAGAGGTACGGCATAAAGGCATCGTTTACATACTCATTTATAAAATTTGAGGCGAAGAATCCGGTGTTTACGCCGGTGACGTATCTTCTCAATAGGCAAGTTATGAAGTATATGGACATGTTTAAAGAGATGGACTATACCTCTGTAAATTTCTACGTGGTGGGGAGGTATGAGGACTTTGCGCTTAGGTTTATACTTAGGCCACGGAGTTTGGCAGAGATTAAGGCGCCTACTCCACTTGCGGTGACTGAGTTCGGAATAGCCACTAGAGACGGGGAGTTGAGGTATAGGTACCTATGCGCCATGGCCTCGGTGCTGAAGGAGGTCAACGCCGCCGTGGCCATCTGGTGGAGCTTTCTACACGGCTACGAGTGGGGGCTGGGCTACCAGCCCTTCTTCGCCTTGGTAGACGTGGTGGGGACCAGGAGAGTCCCCACCCCGCTGGCCGAAGTTTTTAGAGCCACTCTAGAGAATCCTCCCCTCTGTGCTCTGGAGGAGGTCGACCTCGGTCTCGAGTGGCGCATCTCCCTACTGCTAGGCAGAGACGACAAACGCGCCAGAACAAGTGGTTGAGGCTACGGCGCGTTAGTAAGAGTATGACTACAAGATCGCCACTCAAAAGCTCCCCCACTTCATACAGAGGCGGCGGAACGCCAATTTACAACCGTAAGCGAAGTCGCGTTAAAAAGCTCATCCATTGGATTGAGACTGCCGGGAGGAGTCTGGGTCAGTCCGACTTGAGTCGTCAGCCGCCTGGGGCGGCCTGTGCCGCGTTGAAGAGGACGAGAGGCGCCCCAACCCGTCACCTGCCTCGAGAAGGTTTCCAGCATCTGGAGGGACGGCGGGAGACGCAGAAGGGGGGCGCCGGGTGGCGTTGGTCTCTATGAAGTCATCCAGTGAGGAGGAGGCGCCGTAGGGCGTCTCAAGCACTCGTTTGATTATAACATGTCGTTTCTCGTCGATTTCCCACGACTTGTAGTTGAGCAACGCGTTTAGCGGCGTTCCATATTTCTTGAGAAGCTCTTCGGCGCGTCTAGGGCCTATGCCGGGCAGAGAGGCAAGCAGTGCGATCTGCAAGGTCTTTATGTCTGTCTTTTTCTTGACGGAGGGAGTCTTGATGCCCCTTTTAGTCTCCCTCTTGGCGGCTAGACACAGAAGAACGCCGGTTTGCGTCTTGTCTTCTGTATACACAACGCCTATGTCCATGCTGTGGAGGACCAGCTGTGCGCCTAAGACGGCATTTGGCGAAATCTTCCTATGCTTGAGCTCTCTCCATAAGTCGCCCTCTACCACTATCGCAGGCTTTAGATCAAGCCCCCGGAGACGCATGGCTTGGTCGAAGAGCCGTCCATCGATTATGGAGTTTATGAAGTCGTTTACGCTCTTCCTCTCGAAGACAAATCTGCCGGCTACATAGTCGCCCACTTCGAGCTTAGTCTTTACGACGCCGCAACCGGACTCCTTAATGTGTCGTATTACCTCTTCTGCGTGTTCCCTTGTGTCGACAAGAACTACTGGGTTGCGCACTACTGGAGGGTCTCGTGTTTGGCCTTCCACTCTGTGACGTCTTCTTTCTTCCCAATGACGACCCAAGCTATTGTCTTGGAGAGAGGCCTGGTCTCCGCGATGATGACTTTGTCGCCGGGCTTCACCTCTATACACTCGGGCACCCTCACCCTTATCCTTCTGCGGCGGCGCTCGTAGCGGTTGTATTTAGATATGTAGTGAACCCACTCGTGGGTCACTACGGCGGCTTTATGCATCCTGACCTTCTCCACCGTGACCTCCAACAGCTTTAGACGTATCTTCAAGTGGCCGTGCCACGGGCAGAGGGGGTCGTCGCACACAGCTGCAGGAGGCAGAACGTAGGGGATGCCGATGTTTCTCACACGCACCTTCTTGCCCTGGGGCAGAGTGACGACGTCGCCGACTTTAGGTCTCGTCTGAAGTTTTATCACCGTCATACTACTTCGCAGCTATGTGTAGTGACGATCTTGTCGCCTTCAGTCCAGGTTCGCCGTGTTGCACAATCTTCGTAGTGAGGGCAAATTCGCCGAGGTAGTGTCCTATGTGCCAAGGCGAGATGAAGACAGGTATGTACGTAATCCCGTTGTAGACATGAATCGTAAGACCCACCATCTCGGGCAGTATTATCATGTCTCTGCTGTGGGTCTTAATCGTCACCTTCTTTCCCTGGGCCGCCAGACGTTTCGCCTTCCTAATCCTCTCCAGCAGTTTTCTATGTTCAGGCTTAAGGCCGCGCTTCAAACTCCTCCTCTGGCGCGCCGGGAGGAGTTTGATAAACTCATCCATAGACATGTTAAGTAACTCCTCCAAGGTCTTTCCCCTATACCTAAAGGTGCCCCACTCCTCTGGCGGAATGACAGCAGGCGTAATCCACCCCTGTTTCCCCTTCTGCGCCTCCTGCTCTTTTGAAGACATTGATGCGGCCTATTGACACAGTTTATAAGCTTTATCTAGCACAACGCAGCCGTCACGGCGCGGTGCACAGAGACGAGCTGGAGGACGACGGCTAGGTGTCGGCTGGGGGAGGTCGGGGAGACGGCAGAAGAGACGTGGGCGTCTCAACTGAAAGCGCCGAGGGGGTCGGTCCCAGGGGACGGCCAGTGCTGGAGGCCTGTAGCTGAAAGGAAAAAAGGGAGTTATTGACGTACTATGCACGGTTCTTCTCTGTGTGTGTTCAACCAGGAGTCTATACGCCAAGTCTTTACGACCAACCTCTTAAGTCGGTGCGCCCTTTTGTCAAGGGGAACCGGCTTCCCGCCGGCGTATACGTCTCCGCCTGCCCCCTCTGCGCGGGCTTCCAGCTCCGGCGTCTTGGCCGAGAACTCCACGGCGAAGCCGGGGCTAAACGTCGCCTTGCCCCACGGACGCTCTACACACCGCACGACTTGCCCGGCGATGTTTTTGTCGAGGTGGCGTGCCACCTCTTGGCGTGCCGAAGCGCCTCGTGGAGGACGCGCCCCGGCTTCACGTCCGCTTCGCATGTCGCCTTGGTGAATATCTCTCTAAGCATACGCGGAAAAACGAAAGTAGAAACATAACCAACGCCAGCCGCGGCACTAGGCATTTTTTCTGCACCATAAGGCGGCGGGGAGCAGAAAGGGAACACGATGCGCATGTTTTCTGATTTTCTTCGTGGCTTTTGGCGCCTAAAAACGTTAAAAATGGTTGTCGGGAAAGCTGTCATGCAAGCCGATTACGACGTGATCATAGTTGGCGCGGGTATAGCCGGCCTCTCAGCGGCGCTCTACGCCGCGAGACAACGCCTAAAGACGCTTGTCATAAGTAAAGATTTGGGAGGTCAGCTCAATATGACAACTCTTATCGAGAACTACCCCGCCATACCTAAGATCTCGGGGCCTGAGCTCGCCAAGCGCGTGGAGCAACAGGCGAGAACCTTCGGAGCGGAAATCATATTCGACGAGGTGAAGACCATAGAGAAAGAAGGCGATGTGTTTGTAGTCAAGACAGAAGGAGGCGACGAGTATAGAAGCTTGGCGGTGATCTTAGCCTTTGGGAAGACCCCCAAGGAGCTCAACGTCCCTGGAGAGGCTAGATTCAAAAACAAGGGAGTGTCCTACTGCACCATCTGCGACGCGCCGTTTTTCAAAGGCCAAGACGTGGCGTTAGTCAGCTGGGGCGACTTAGCCAGAGAGCCAGTCACCATCTTGTCTTCGGTGGCCAGCAAGTTTTACTGGATATTCCCCTCCGACAAGCCGATTCACGACGAGGAGTTTATTGAACAAGCCAAACGACTGGGGAAGGCTGTGTTTATGCCAAACAGCGAAGTCGTGGAGATCAAGGGCGACACCAAGGTCAAAGCCGTGGTGGTGAGGAACAAAAAGACTGGAGAAGCACAGGAGTTGCCCGCCGCGGCGGTGTTCATCGAGGTGGGCTACGTGACTAAGAGCGACTTCGTACGTCACCTGGTGGAACTTAATGAACGCGGTGAAATAATTGCCGATTGGGAAGGCAAAACAAAGACGCCAGGCGTCTTCGCCGCAGGCGACATCGTGGCATATCCCTACAAGCAAGCGGTCATATCAGCTGCCATGGGGGTAGCCGCTGCCCTATCTGCCACCGCCTATGTAATGAAGCTAAGGGGGAGACCCGTCACCTCTCTTGTGGACTGGAAAGCAGCAAAATAACAGCTCCTTCGGTGGAATATATCGCACCTAAAGGATGTATCTGTAAAACTCTATAATAGTCTTCTGTCGGGGCGAAGGCTAGCTAGCGACAGCGTCTAACAAGTCTTTGACG
>JAJHQT010000043.1 GCA_020833205.1 Pyrobaculum sp. | reverse complement strand
GTCTCCTCGGCGGGCCGAAGTCGTTCAGCGGCGGAGCCAGCGTCACAAAGAAGGGCATTAAACCCGCCGTCACTGCGTATTGGCCCCGCGAGAGGGAAGACCAGATCTTGAGGGAAAGCTGGTGGCTTGAGTCGGTGCTGGGCCGGCGCGTAGAGAACTGGCGGGAGCTGGTGGATGCAATAAACTGGAGCTGGGTATTGAAGAGGGTTGAGGAGCTGGCCGACGAGCTGAAACCTTGGATAGGCCCCGAAAGGGCAAGCGACGAGGAGAGGGAGGGGCTGGCGAGGAGGATGCTGGGCGAGCTGGCTCTCCTAGTCCACTTCGTCGAGGCGAGGAGGGGTAAGGATGATGAATGGCGTGAAGAGCATGTCAGGAGGCTTGCCAGAGCCGTGGAGGTGTTGAGCGGTGGGAGGATTGCCGGCGAGTACGCAGATAGACTGGCCCAGGCGATTATCTACTACGCCGAGGGGTATAAGAAACAGGCAAAGGAGCGTATCGACAAGCTGGCGGGAGGGCTGGCCGACGTCCCTAGGGAGGAGGTGTGGAGCATCGTCGAGTTCGTCCTAGGCGATATGTATTGCTTGGCTAGGGACTGCGCTAGGGATGAGGTGGTGAGGAAGTTCGTCGCCCCCGCCCTTGAGCTGATAATGCTTGAAAAGGCGCGGAACAACGAGTTGGACAGAGAGGAGGCGTTGCTCATCTTCGGCGAGATGTATGCAACTGCAGTGGCGGGAGACGGCACGGCGGGGCCGGATGTGGTTAGGCTGATCGTCGGTGGGGAGCTCGGCGGAGGGGCCGCACTACTGCGCCTAACCACGTTGTATCTGTTTAAACAGCTCCTGCCCGACGAGCTGAAGTTCAACGTACGGACGTACGTGGAGAGGGGCAGATACAACATAGCCGCAACCGGCGAGAACATGGCGAGGTTTAATCGCATTTTCGCCGTGACGGCGCCCTCCGCCGGCGGAGAGTATTTAAGCGACAAGTTCAATGAATTCGTGGAAGCGGCCAAGTTTGAGGTGCGGCTTGGCGACGTAAGGCTAATCGATAAGGGTCGCGTCGCCGCCGACTTGACCATTTCGGAGGCCGGCATCGCCGTAAAGTACAACGTATATCTGCGCGAAAAGGCGATCGAGCTCCAATTCCACTCGACGGATCGGAGCCGCGTCGAGCTCGCGGCGCGCCTCCTCAGGCTTGCGGGCGTCGTCGCAGAGGTGCAGAAGGCGGGCGGCAGAGACAAATGGTACGTCTACGCCTATACCGACAAGCTGGCGGCTGGGCGCGAGGAGCTCAGAAAAGCCCTCGCCGATTTCGTCAGGGAGGCCGTCAAGAACGGCCTAGTGAAGGCTGGCAAGGCTGAGGGATGGCTGAAGAAGCTGGAGGAGGGACGCGTGCTGATGGAGGGCTGGCCGAAGTATAACATACAGCTGACCAAAGGCGCGCTGGTGGTAAGATATCGCTCCACTGACCGCAACAGTATAGAGCAGGAGGCGCAACGGTTTAGGAACATGGGGCTTAAGGAGGACGTTCACTTCTCGGTGAAGATGCCGGAGGAGGGCCGCGACGGCTACGTCTCGGTCTTAAAAGAGGGCTTGGCGCACGCCGCGCGGCTCTCCGTACACGGCAAGGATGAAGAGCAGAGAAGGCCGGCGGCCGCGTTCGTGAAGTACATACTAGAGAGGGCCGAGAAGGAGGGCAAGGAGGTCTTCGAAAAGGCTCAAAAGATCATAGAGGAGGGCAAGGCGTGGGGCTCCCTAAAGCTGAAGGACTTTGAGATGGAGGTCGAGGTGAACGGCAAAAGGTACAAGGTGAAGGTCATAGACGGAGAAGCCGTTGAGGAGGACAGAGGCAGCAGAGAGTTGCTGAGGATTAAGATAACGGCGGAGGTAGACGGCGTAAGGAGCGACTACACGATTACCTACGGCAGACGCGGCCGAAATGTAGCCGTGGGACGCGCATACGCCAGAGCCGGCCCCGACGGCAGAGAGGCAGACGCCGAGAGGTACTCGGCGCTGATTAAGGCCCTTACGGGGAGGGAGCCGAGGGTGTACCACATGAAAGGCGGCAAGATAATTATAGAATATTACGAGGGGCATCTGAAGGGTTTCGCCCGCTACGCCGAGCTCGCAGACGACATAGAGAAGTGGCTGGAGGAGACGAGGGGCAGATAACATGGCGACTCGGCTAGTCGACGAGCTGACTCGTGAGGGGATTATAAAAAGCGAGAGGGTGAGGAAGGCCCTACTTTCCGTGCCAAGAGAGGAGTTCGTCCTGCCAGAGTACAAGATGATGGCGTATGAAGACAGGCCCCTGCCTCTTTTCGCGGGCGCCACGATATCGGCCCCCCACATGGTGGCGATGATGTGTGAATTAATCGAGCCTAGACCTGGAATGAAAATCTTAGAGGTGGGGACTGGCTCGGGCTATCACGCGGCGGTGTGCGCGGAGGCGATTGAACGTAGAGGCAAGGTATACACCATCGAGATAGTGAGGGAGCTTGCGGTCTACGCGGCGCAGAATATAGAGCGGCTGGGCTACTGGGGCGTGGTGGAGGTCTTTCACGGCGACGGGAGGTGGGGCTTAGGGCGACATGCGCCATTTGATGCGATAATCGTTACGGCGGCTACTGCCACGATTCCACGCCCCTTGGTCGATCAATTGAGAGACGGCGGCGTCTTAGTGATACCGGTAGAGGAAGACGGCGGCCAAGTCCTCTATAGGCTGGTCAAGAGGGGGGAGAAGGTGGAGAAGCGGGCGGTTACCTACGTCTTATTTGTGCCGATGCGAGAGGGCTAGGGCTCGACTCTGTAACGGTCGCGGGGGTAAAGCGTCGCGTGTCTAACATTATCTAGGTTCAACAAAGCGGCTACTAGGCGGTTAAATCCTAAGCCGAACCCCGCGTGCGGCGGCATGCCGTAGTCGAATACGGCTAGGTGGCTTTCGAAGAGTCTGGGGTCTAGACCCCTCCTCTTCATTTCCTCCTCCAGCTCGTCGCGTCTATGTATCCTCGTGGCTCCCGACGCTATCTCTATGCCGTTGATTATGAGGTCGTAGGACTCGCTTCTATCGCCTTCTCTACGCTTGGTGTAGAAAGGTCTAAGCATCGCTGGGAAATTCACTATGAAGTATACGGGGCCGTAGAACTTCATTAACGCCTTCTGCATCTCCACCGAGAGGTCGTCGCCCCAATTCACAGCGTATCCCAACTGTCTAAGTTTGTCGATCGCCTCATCGTATTCAACTCTCGGGATCTTCTGCAACTCTGTAACCGCCGGCGTTATCCCCACCTCTGCAAGCTTCCCGCCTTCTTCCGACACAACAGTGACGACGCGTCTCATCATTTTCTCTAAGATGTTCATGATGTCGTTGTAGTCCATAAACGCCGCCTCTGCGTCTACAGATATGAACTCGTTGAGGTGGTAGTCGGTGTTGTGTTTCTCCGCCCTGTAGGCAGGGCCTATTTCAAAAACTCTCTCAAGAGACGCAGTGAGTTGCTCCTTGTACAGCTGAGGACTTTGAGAGAGGTATGCAACTCTCTCGAAATAGAGCACTGGGAAGAGCTCGGCGCCGCCCTCGGTGCTCGTCACGATTATCTTAGGAGTGAAGACCTCTACAAACCTCTCCTCGTCCAACGCATTCCTCATTTCTTTCAAAATTCTCGACGCCAGAGAAAACACAGCCAAGTTACGCGGCCTCTTTAGGTCCACCGAACGCCACCTAAGCCTAGTGGCGAGGTCGGCGGCCTCGGACCAAATGTCAAGCGGAAGAGGCTTCGCCTTGTTTAAGACCCAAAGCTCTAAGGGGAATATCTCCACCCCCCTCTTTGCGATCTTGCTAGCCTCCACGACCCCTCTCACCACCACCACGTCCTCCCTGCCCAGCTCACTAAACGTCTTGAAGATCTGGTCAGGAGTCCTCCCCGCTTTTAAAGTAATCTGGACAAACCCCTCTCTGTCGCGCAGAACTAAAAACTTGATCTTACCCAAATCTCTCAGCTCCCATACCCATCCAGCCACCACAACCTCCCTGCCATGGAGCTCAGGGGTTATTTCAACAGTCCAGTGAGTCTTTTTAGGATACACACGGGATGGAAAACATGATAAAAAATGTGTTTACGCCCTCAGCTCTTTCTCTTTAACCAGCTCAACCTTAACGTTGGCACCTGAAATCTGGCTTATAACGGCCTGAAGTCTCTCAGGCCTAATAGGCAGCCGCCTCAACTCTCTTGACGGGATCTTTACCACTGTCTCAGTGGTGCCGTCAGGCAACCACGACGTTGATATGGTCAGTAGCTTAGCAGGCGACACCAACTGGGCAATCACCTCGTTGACGCTGCCGTGTTCAACAACCCTTACGCTTTTGCCGAGGATAGAAGAAAGCTCTTTCTCAAGTTGCACGAAGGCGCCGCGCGGAATTCTCTTCGTGTTCCTCATTAGTATAATTATGAAATCGTCTACCTCATAAGACTTTACATATTCCACATCGGCCAAGTTGATTTTACGCTCCACCTTCAACAACGCGTCTGAAACCTCTACGTCGAGCCAGCCGTATCTGCCGCTGTCTATAAGCGACTGGCACTTCTGACACAACACACGCGTCTTTACACAGAATTCGCAGAATGGAATCTTAACCATCAGCAACTATAAAAAGGACGTTTAAAAACTATTTTTAACCACATTACGAGGGAAATGTGCGCGTGGCCATAGTCGACGGCTACACAGACGAACCCGCAGGCCTCGGGGTGCCTCCCTACCTAGACGTCTACGCTAGATACGTTGCCGGCGCGGCGGCTAAAGCTGGTATAGACAGGATACACTACTTCACTATAGACCAACTAAGAAACGACTGGTCTGCCTCGCTTAAGCTACTTGCCCAACACGACTTATTAGTCGTAATTGCTGGTATCACAACCCCCGGGAAATACCTAGGAGGCACCCCGATACACATCGATGAGATTTTCGACATAGGGAGAGTGGAGGGGCCGGTAAAGGTGTTGGGAGGACCAGTGGCCAAGTTCGGCTACGGCATAGAGGGCGGCACGGTGGCGGTACCATCTAACAAATTCCGCAGATACTACGACCTAGTCGTTACAGGCGACGTAGATCTAGTTGTGTATAGGCTATTGACAGAGGGCTTAGAGAAGGCGACGCCGTCCGAGGTCCACAAAGACTTTAGACTAGTAGATGAATTCGCGCAGCTGGGGGCCAGAATCGTCGTGCAACACCCCAACTATGGAAAGAACCTCATAGTAGAACTAGAGACATACCGCTCCTGTCCCCGCTACGTGTCCGGCGGCTGCTCCTTCTGCACCACGGTAGGCTACGGACCCGTAGTCACCAGGTCTGTAGAGGGCGTGGTCAAGGAGGTGGAGGCTCTATACGCGGCGGGGGTTCGCCATTTTAGACTTGGGAGGCAGGCAGATTTCTACACATATATGGCCCACGACGTAGGCAAGGAGGACTTCCCCAGGCCCAGCCCCGCCGCCATAGAGCGGCTTCTGGTGGGCATTAGAAACGCTGCGCCTGAGCTCAAGACGTTGCACATAGACAACGTAAACCCAGGCACCGTCGCCAGATGGAAGACGGAATCTGTCGAAATCACTAAGCTACTTGTCAAATACGGCACGCCCGGCAACGTGGCCGCCATGGGCGTAGAGACGGCTGACCCCCGAGTCGTCAAGATAAACAACCTCAAGACAGAGCCCGAAGAGGCGCTGGAGGCAATTGAGCTCTTTACGAAATACGGCTCTGTACGCGGCCGCAACGGGATGCCGTACCTCCTCGCCGGGATAAACTTCGTAGCTGGGCTACCTGGCGAGACCGCTGAGACCTACCGCCTCAATATAGAGTTTCTACAGAAGGTGCTGGAGAGGGGGCTTCTGGTAAGGAGAGTCAACATTAGACAAGTCTTGATCTTCCCCACAACCCGCCTCTGGCCAAAGGCTAAGAAGCTCACTGCAAGGCTTAGACAACACAAGACCAGATTCCTCCAGTTTAAGAAGTGGGTGAGAGAGGTTTTTGACAGAGAGATGCTGAGACGGATAGTGCCGACCGGCACCATCTTGAGAGAGGTATACACCGAGGCGCACTTCTACAACGGGACTTACGCCAGACAAGTGGGGTCTTACCCACTGCTTGTCCATATACCGTCCCGCCTAGAGCTGGGGCGGTACATCGACGTAGTTGTAGTAGACCACGGCTCCCGAAGCGTCCTAGCCCTGCCCTACCCCCTAGACATAAACAAGTCGGAGAAGAGACTCCTCCGCCATCTCCCAGGCCTCACCAAAGAGAAGCTCGATGCCGTACTACGCGGACGACCCTTCGCCTCTATTGAAGAGGTTAGAAAGAAGGTGGGAGAAGGGGACTACCTCAACTACGTCTCTGTGTGAGCTTATACACCACGTATAGAGAGAACATCACAAAAGCCGCCACTACCACGTCAAAGAGGTTAATCCGTGTTGCACCTATCGAGAGGTCCGGCGTCCTTAGACCAGCAACCGTCAGATAGAGGAAGTATATTGCAATTCCAAGGGAGAAGCCGGAGTAGACGTATAGCAACTTCACAAGCGCCAACACCCCGCCCTATTTATACTTTACCTATAAAGCTTAAGCGTGCCCGTCACCTTGTCCACCAGCTCGTCGGGTGCAGGCCCCACGCAGAGAGCCGTAGACGTGCCTGGGGGGACCTCGGTGAGCCCCGCGTCGACCACCACTGCGGTTGGGAGGTCCAGCTCCTTCGCCTTTTTATGAAGCTCGTAGAGATGTTCAGCATTCTCAGCGGCCAGCACAATCTTCTTCTGACCCTCGGCAAGCCACTGCTCTAGCCATCTCCGCCATCGACTCTCTTCAAGAGCCAACATTACGCACTCCACCGCGGCGTGGCCGACCTGTGCCGCAGCCTTGCCGCAGGAAATCTTAAGATCTTTCCTCACTACAATAGCCATCTTCACAGATGTACATCTAAGTCGTAATACTTAAAAATATTAACCAGCAAAGGACTATGAACTCAAAACAATTACTGGCAATACTAGTTCTAGCAACAGCCATTCTTTACGCACAGACAATCTCTGGCGCAAATCCCGCGATACTTGACACAGACACGCCAGTTCTGGCAAAGATAGTAGTATCAGACATAAACTCCTTTGCCTCTCAGTGGAACACCGCGCCACTTCAAAAACTGGTGAAGATAGCTGGAAAAGAAATCAAAGTCGTAACTCTTGCGATTGGTAATATTAAACTCCAAGGGAGGTCAGATGGGGCAACCGCAGAGTTATACTACAGAGGCCCCGCCAGCTCTCTTAAAGTTGTCGCAAAGTCGCCCTACGTCAAGTCGATCTTTATTAAAGCCATGCCAGAGATCCCGCCTAGAGACTTCTTTACAGAGATACGCACGCTAGTAGAAAAAAGCGCGGGGGCTCCCCAGCCCACGCTTCCCGTGATGAGAGACATTATAGGCGCCTCTAGGGTGGAGCAACTGTTCGGCGTCAACGGCACCGGCGTAATCATTGCAGTAGTAGACACAGGAGTAGATTACGGACATCCAGACCTCCAAGAGGCGCTTGCCTGGCTGATAAAGACCA
>JAJHQT010000042.1 GCA_020833205.1 Pyrobaculum sp. | reverse complement strand
TACATACGAGGCCATGGTCGCCACGGGCAAGGAGGCGTTTGTAAAGCTTAGAGAGGCGGCTGGCGCATACGGCGGACTGCTGGATCTGCTGAAGGCCCATAAGTGGATCTACATAAAGCTGGCCACCGACGACGGCTTTAGAGCCGCCGCCAAGCAGAATAAGAAGAGCATAACTGTGGAAGGCATCGTGATGTATCTAGAGCTGGTGAGCGGCAGAGGCGGCTCCCTCGTCGCTAAATACTTCACCCGCGACATAGAAAAAGCGATCGCCGCCGCCGACAAGCTCAAGGCGGCGGAGCTGAGACCCAACATTGTGAAATCAGGCCCAAACTACGTAGTGTACATCACCACGGCCGACCTCCTAAAGCTTGCAGAGCGAGACGGCGAAATCAGAAGGGCCATAGCGCTTTATCTCGCTGAAAAGGTGAAGAACGGCACGCCGAGGCAGAGGGAGATCGCCGAAAAGATCCTAAAGAGGATCCTCTTTTTCAACCAATACCTTTCTGCGTCCTTGAGGTCAGCATCGCTGTGAATAGGCTAATATCGAATTGAAACGCCGAACCTGGCTTATATGTAGAACCAACAACAGCAGGCCTGCTGAATTGAACATATGTCCAGTTTAGACGGAACAGAAAACGACATGGCGCCCCGGCCGGGATTTTTGGGCGGGTTCTCCCCCGAACCCGGGTCACGGGCTCGACAGGCCCGCATACTAGTCCGGGCTATACTACCGGGGCTCTCTGGCGGTGTTGTTGCAGAGTATTAAAAGTTTTTCTTTACGTGACCCAGACGTTGGCCCTCCTCAGGTGTTCGATGAATTCCTCCAGCCCGAGCCCTTAGATCTCTGGGAGAGGCGGAGGTTCCCCGTCTCTTTGAAGAGCTTAGCTACTCTTGCCCACGGCGGCAGTGAGTTCATGTAGTTCCAATCTGACTCCCTCCTCCTAAGCTCCCCTCTCTTTCACGCTCCGCGAGGGGCTCCGTCATGGAAATACGTGGCTACAGAAATAAATCCTCTCTGGTCACCTGGCGTGGAGGTTTACATAGGGACCTCGGGGTGGCTCTACTCCTGGAACCTGGGGCGGTCTCTGGAGTGGTACGTAAAACACAGCGGGCTCAACGCCGTTGAGCTCAACGCCAGCTTCTACCGGGTGCCCGCCGCGGGGCAGGTGGAGAGGTGGGCGGAGGTGGGGAGGGCGCTGAGGTGGGCCGTCAAGGTGTACAGAGGCGTCACGCACTTCGGCAGGTTGTCCGAAAAGGCAGTGGAGAGGCTTGAGGGTTTTCTCGCCGTGTTGCGCCCACTGGATCGGCTGGTCGATTTCTACCTCTTCCAAATGCCACCGACTTTCCGCAGAACTGCAGAAAACACGGCACGGGTGGAGCAAATCGCCCGGCTTCTGGGGGCGAGGGCGGCGTTTGAGTTTCGGCACATGGACTGGTTCCGCGACGAGGTTGTGAGGTGGGCTGAGAGGGTTGGCTTCACGCTTGTGTCTGTGGACTCGCCTGACGGCACGTGGATAGTCTCCACAGGCGGCGTCGTTTACTTGAGGATGCACGGCAGAACCTTCAGGTATTCGCACCACTACGAGGAGGACGAGCTGAGGGCTGTGGCTGAGGAGGTGGCTAGGCTGAGGCCCGACAAGGCCTATATCTTCTTCAACAACAACCACTCAATGCTTGACAACGCAAGGACGATGTTAAACATCTTAAAGAGTGTTTCTAATCAAATCAACTCCGAAGTATAGAAGCATAACGGCGAGGGCCGCCAGGAAGATGGCGTAGAGCTTCGCCGTCAGTAGCCGCGCCGCGGCGCCTGCCAGCGTAGCCATTAGGCCGAGCCAGAAGTAGTCAAAAGCGACGTGGACGGCGTAGACCGCAACGAAGACGTAGAGCGGCTGAGTCGCCAGTTCGACTAGAATTGGGCCGGCCATGCCGAGCCACCACAGGAGGAAGTAGGGGTTCAACGCAGTCAGCAGAAAGCCGGCGGCGAGGGGGCTGGCGAAGGTGGATTTGGGAAGCGTCGGCGGCCCCCCCTGGCTATCCCCCAGGCGTCTCTCAGCAGGAGGTAGGCGAAGTATATTATGAAGGCCGCGGCGGCGAGAGCCATGTAGGTCTTGTAGGGCTCCACGTCTACGCGGCTGAAGAGGTATGTGAGGATGGAAACGTAGGGTAGCTCAAAAAGCATGTGCCCAACGGCGACGTATAGGCCGGCCCTCCACCCCTTAGAGGCGCCGAGCGCAATTGCCGAAGCCGTAAGCGGCCCCGGCGAGAAGGCGCCTGAAGGCGTGATGAGGATGATTGAGGCAATTAGGCTCAACATGTATAACCCCGCAAATTCTCGTATTTATGTTTAGGCTAGGCATCGCCCAGATTCAGCCCGGCGACGTGGAGAAGGTGGCGGGCTTGGTGAAGGAGGCCGACCTCGTCCTGTTGCCGGAGTATTCTCTTTTCGACCCCACCGGCCTCCCGGCGGAGGAGGTGTGGCAGAGGGCTACTACGCTTGAGGATTTCGTGGAGAGACTTGGGCGGATCGCCTCGCGGAGCGGCGCCTATGTGGCTGGGGCGTTTCTCGAGAGGGGGCCTAGGCCGAGGGTTTACAACACCACGGCGCTTGTGTCGCCCAGCGGCGCGTTGGTGGGGATTTACAGAAAGACGCATCTCTTCGACGCCTACGGCTACAGAGAGTCAGACGTGGTGGAGCCAGGCGCCGAGTTGTCGCAGGTTTTTGACGTAAAGGGCGTGAAGGTGGGGTTCGCCGTCTGCTTCGAGTTGAGGTTCCCCGAGGTGTTCAGGGAGCTCGCCTTGGCGGGCGTCCAGCTGGCCGCCGTGCCCGCCGCCTGGTACTCCGGCCCCCTCAAGGAGGAGACACTACACGTCTTGGCCCGGGCGCGCGCAGTGGAGAACGGCATGTACGTCGCGGTGGCCGCGCTTTACGGCCAGAGGTTCACCGGGCGGTCGCTCGTCGTTAACCCCTTCGGCGTCGTCGAGGCTGAGCTCGGCGCTGGCGAACGCTACAGGGAGGTGCCTATAGACCTCAGCCTGGTGGAGGAGGCGAGGAAAGCCGTTCCCACGTTAAACCTCAGGCGGCCGCGTCTTTATAAATCGCTTTGTGGAGGAAAAGAGACGTGATGAGCATGGGAACGGCAGAGGGGTGAAGACGGCATGATTAGCTGAGCCCCGGCTCAACAACGCCGCGAGCTGGTCGGCACCGCCGGGACGTCGGATTCCCCGCAAGGAGGTATCACCTGCCCTTACAGCTCATGTGGATATAAAACTGCCCCCGCCTCTCGAAGCCGGGGCCCGGCGGGGATAAATAGACGGTGCAGTCGGGCAGTCCAGCCTCGATAAACGCGGAGTGTCTATTTCTGCAACTTTCGCAGGCGCCGCAGTGCGCCTCCCCCGATCTGTAGCACGACCAAGTCTCGTACACCAAGTCGCCTACCTCTTGGTAGCACTGCCTCAAGAGGTGGGACTTTTTTAAACCCTCTCTAGAGGGCGTCCAGATCTCCACGTCGCGTTCCGACCTGAAGTGGCAGAGGTGGAAGGCGGTCTGTAGCGCCTCTATGCACTCGGGAGAGCAGTCTGGATACAGGGGCTCCCAAGTGTCCTCCCTCGGCCTTATGTCGTCGTAGTGGGAGCCAAGCACCACATAGACCTTGGCCCTAGTCATGCCTCTGATGGTGTATGCGTAGGCGGTTGCAACCGCCGCCATAACCACGTTGCGAATAGGCACAACCACAGTTGGCGTGTACTCCTTTTCGACCGCCACGGAGGCGTCCGTGAGCTGGGTGCCGCGCCAAAGCTCGCCAAGCGCCGAGAGGTCCACCACCCTGTGCTCCAAGATCCTCCCCCAGCCCCTCTCGGCGGCCACCTGGTCCAACTTTTTAAGCAAGACCTGCGCCCTTTCAACCTCCACGGTTGCCTTCTGGCCGTAGAGGAAGGAGATGACATGCACGTCGCATCCCCTCTTTAGCCAAAGCGCCGTGTAGCAAGTGCTGTCGGGTCCCCCCGAGACAACGGCGACTACCCTACAGGGTCTCGTCGTCACGGCGTTGTCGGCGCCTCGGCCGTGGCGAGCTCGAGGAGGATTGCCCTTTCGAAACAGAGGTCTCGTATGGAGAGCACGCCCACGAGCTCCCCGTCTTTGTTAACCACCACTACGTGGCGTATGTTGTGCCGGCGCATCTTCTCGGCGGCGACCCACACGGGGTCTGTGTCAAGCACCGTGATCGGCTTGTTGGCGATCGCCATGGCTGGCCCGTCTAGGTCCCGCCTCTCGGCCACAGCCCTCAACACGTCTCTTTCAGACACGACGGCGACAGGTCTCTTCGGGTTGTCCTTAGCCGTGAGCACGGCGAGGCCCACGCGGTTTTTAGCCAGCTCCTCGGCCACCTCACGTATGGCGGCTGTCTCCGGGAGAGAGACGGTGGGCCTCTTTAAGAGGTCTGCCGTCCTAATCATGCGTTTCTCCTCGGCCTAGGTTTATATATGTTAATATGTGTAAAGCACGTCTACAGGGAAGTCGACCTCTATGTTTAAATCTCGGCGCGCCACAAGCACGGAGGCCCCAACGACCCGCGCCTCCGCCTTGTTGCAGAGACCCACGAGGGCCTTAAGGGTCTTCCCGGTACGCGCTATGTCGTCTACAATGAAGACCTTGGCGCCGCGCTTAATCTGCGTCGCGGGGATATATAACGTGACGGGCCTCCCCTCCCTTAGATATGTATATTCGTAGTTCTCCACCCCGGGCTCTCTATACTGCTTAGCAACGACGAGAGAAACCTCGAACCTAGACGCCGCAGTAACCGCCAGAGGTATGCCGTCTGCCGCCGCCGTGAGCACCACGTCTACCCGTAGGTCCGGAAACCTCCTGGCCAGGTAGACCTCGTAAAGGCGCCAAAACTCCGGCAGATTCACAAACGACATGTCCACGTAGGTTTCGTAGGTCTTCACCCTGGCCTTAACCACCGCGGCTATTGGGTAGGCCTCCTCAAGCTTTTTCAAGATTTCATGAGCCGTCTCGACCGAGGGGAGCATATCGCCGGTCACATACCGCGAAAGAACGCTCTCCGGCAGGTCAAGCAACGAGGAGAGATCTCTGTAGGTGACCCCAAGCAACTTCTTTACCGACTTGAGATACCCCACCGCATCTAGCTGAGTCCTAAGCCCCTCTATCCTCTTCACATTTGGAAAAACCGGAGAGAAATTAAAAAATCGCCTAGACGAGCTCCCTCCCGATGATGTTTCTGGCGATGATCAGCTTGAGTATGTTCTCGGCCCCTTCGGCGCCGACGTAGTAAGACAGTATGCCCAGCAGAGACCTCGCCACGTTGGTCTCCTTGAAGTAGGAGGCGCCGCCGAACCACTTCATAACCTCCAGCGCCGTCTCCACGGCTAAGCTCACCGCCAGGTACTTCGCCGCGGCGCCCGCCGTGGCGACGTCTTGCAACGTAAAGGCCGAGTCGCCGCCGTAGTGCCTATCCGCGACCCAAGCCGCCTTATACACGGCGAGCCTAGCCGCCTCAAGCCTGGCGTGTAGCTCGGCGAATTTGAAGCTTATCCCCTGGTAGCTCGCGATGGGCTTGCCGAAGACGACCCTCTGCTTGATCCACTCAAGACCTCTGTCTAGAAGCCACCTGGCGGATCCTACAGACGCCGCGCCGATTATGGTGCGGGCTAGGTTGAAGCCCTCCATGGCGATTTTAAAGCCGCCGTTGAGCTCGCCAAGCATAAACGCCTCCTCTACGGGGAGCCCCTCCAACGTCAGGTAGCCCGTGGGGAGGCCGTGCCGCCCGATCTCCTCCCAGTCTCTGTGCGAGAAGCCAGGCGCAACCCTCCCCTTTCTCTTGAGGAGCGCGAGAAACACCGTGATGCCCCTGTGCTTATCCTCCAGCCTGCCCGTCCTAGTTATGGCTATAACGCCTCCGCCGTAGGGCAGATTCAGCATCGTCGTGACGCCAGTCACCATGTTCTTCTCGCCGTACAGTCTCCACAGCCCGCCCTCCTTCACCGCCTTGGTCTGGATAGACGCCACGTCGCTCCCGCCCTGCGGCTCCGTAGAGCCTATGCCTATAAACGCGCGGCCCGCCGCAACCTCAGGCAGAACCTCCTCCTTCACCTCCTCCCGCCCATACCGCTGGACCATATAAGGCCAGGCGGTTTCCAGCAACATGTACACAGGCGTGGCGAGAGATGGATCTGCGTAGGCCAGCTCCTCCGCCGCGAGCGCCGCCTGGAGGAAGGTCCCGTCCTGCCCCCCGTATTTAGAGCTCAAGGGGATCCCCAGCAGGCCGGCCTCGCCGAGGCGCGCCGCCACCTCCTCAATAGGCCACCTACCCTCGTCTACCTCAACCCACCTAGGCGCGATGACCCTCTCGGCAAAAGACCTCACAGCGTCTAGAAACAGCTTATCCTCCCTAGAGAGACCGAAGTCCATATATAGATCTACGTACCCTAATTAAATGTTGACCGTGGAGCTTCTACAAGACAGCTTCTCCCTCTACTACAAGGGCAGGAAAATACCGGCGGTGCCCCTATACGCCACGCCCCTCCTACACTACGTGCAGTACGTGGCGCCCTACGTCGCGAAGAGGCTTGTAGACGCCGGGATACGGAGGTTCCGCATGCGGGACGCCAGGGCGGCCAGGATAATCGAGCTCGCCTGCGGAGGCATGTGCACCCACGCGCAAGACGGCGACGAGGTAGAGGACCTCCTCGAGGAGGCATACTACAACCTCCTCGCCGACAGGCTACTGGCCTACGCCGTCTCCGCAGACGCAGTCGTGGTGCCCTGCGCAGACCCCGCGCTTGCCAGGGCGCTGATGCGGCGGGCCAGGGAATACGCCCCAGACCTCGCCACAATAGCCTCGCAACACGGCGGGGAGTGCCCAGACGCAGACATCCGCCACACGCCACGCCCCATCGAGACGCCGCTACCCCTAGGCCCCGCCTCCCGCGCGGCGGTGCACACAGCCATCTGGGCCATAGAAGAGGCAGTAGCGGAGAGCCCCCTAACCCCCCTCCTCGACTGGGAATGCAACAACGTTTAAAACGTAGTAGCCACCGGAGATAGTGAGCTGGCGAACCGTCCACGTCTTCGTCGTCGTCACGGGCTTCGTAATAGGCGCTGGGATCCTGGGCCTGCCTATAAAGATCGGGCTGAGCGGGGCGGGCTTTCTGCCCGGCGCGGCGATGATACTGATGTCCGCCGCGTTTCAGGCAATAACGGCGCTCTACATCTTGGAGGCCTTGATAAACATGAAGACGCCTAAGGAGCTCACAGGCGCTGCGCAGGAGGTGCTGGGCAGGTGGGCCGGTCTGCTGGTCTACGCCAGCCTCTTGATATATCTGCTAGGCGCGTTGACGGCCTACGTCACATTCGGCGGAATAGCGGTCGAGTCCCTCACAGGACTCCCCTTCTGGGCAGGAGCCCTCGCCTACTGGCTAGCCGGGAGCTACATCGTGTGGCGCGGCGCTAAGTCAGTAGGCACCTCGGAGCTCGTCATGGTCTTCGCCTTCCTAGGCCTCCTAGCCGCCGTAGTGGCCGTCCTCGTCGCATCGCCGCACTTCAAGACGGAGAACCTCGCCTGGGCCGACTGGGGC
>JAJHQT010000041.1 GCA_020833205.1 Pyrobaculum sp. | reverse complement strand
GGTTATGTGTCTATGTGAATCGGGTGTTGGTTTCTGTGGTTTTGAGTTCGTTTGTTGCTCCTTTCTCCACCAGCGCCTTGGGCGTGTCTCTGCCTCTTGTGGCTAGGGATTTAGGAGCCGCTTCTGTGGATTCGGTGGAGGCTCTTGTGGCTTTGACGCTTGCGGTGGCTATGTTTGTGCTTCCTCTGGGGAGGGCGGCGGATCTGTTGGGGCACGTTGTGGTGTTTAGGATGGGTCTGCTTCTCGCCATGGCTGGCTTCGCCTTGGCGTCTCTCTCGCCTAATTTCCTCATGCTCTGCGGAGCCCTCGCCGTGGGTGGGGTGGGGCTGGCGGCGGTTTTTGGAAGTAACAACGCCCTGCTTTTTCAAGCCGTGGCGCCGGATAGGAGGGCCTCCGCCGTGGGTTTAAATTCTATGTCTGTGTATCTGGGGCTCCTCACGGGGCCGTTTCTAGGCGGTTTCTTGGCGCAGGTCAGCTGGAGGGCTGTGTTTCTGCCTGCCTTGGCGCTACTTTTGGCGTCAGTTGTTCTGGCTGGAGGCCCTTCCCCGCGGCAGGTGCGGGGTGGGGAGTGTTTTGATTGGGTGGGCGCGGCGCTGTTGGCGCTTTCGCTGGCGTTGGTGGTGTTAGGCGTCTCGGCGGCTTCTCCGCTTTTCACAGGTTTAGGACTTGTGGCGTTGGTGTTTACAGGTCTTTATGAGAGTAGGCAGAGGAGTCCGGTGGTTGATGTTGGGCTGTTTCGGAGCTTCGTGTTCTCTGCGTTGTTGATTGCGGCGTTTCTTAACTATCTCTCCACGGCGGCTTTGACGCCTGCGCTTAGTCTTTTGTTTCAAGAGGAGTACGGAATGACGCCGCAAGAGACCGGGATGTTGCTCGGGCTTCAGGCCCTCGCCATGGCTGTCTCTGCGCCTCTGGCGGGTCGGCTGAGCGACAAGACGTCCCCTTCTGCGGTGTCGGCGGGGGGCGCCGCCCTCCTCGCCGCGTCGCTCTTCGCGTATTCACACGTGGCGCTCTCTAGCCCCTCTCCACATCTTCTGTTCCTCATGGGGGTTGGCTTCGCCTTTTTCATCGTGCCCAACACCACTCTTATCCTTTTGTCTGTCCCGCCTGCGAGGAGAGGCACCGCCTCTGCTCTGGTTGCCGAGGCGCGGGTGGTAGGCCAGTCGCTCAGCAACGCTGTGGCGGTCAACGTGCTGAGAAGCTACTCAAGCCTCCCCAGCGGCGTGTCTGCTCTTCTCCTTCTCCTCTCCGCCGTGGCCGTCGCCACAGCCGTGTTGTCTGCGGCTAGATACATAGCGATGCGGCTTTAATTTTTCATGATCTTTCATTTCTTACTTCTGAAGAGCTAACTGTCTGTTTATCGAGATGTAGTTAGGTTAATTTTTAAAGCATTGTTGATACGTTGCTATGCTGTGGTTGGTCTCAGCCATAGCTCTTTTGCTCATCTTGGCCATGGCTAAGACGAGGGACAACATCTTAGCCGCCGTTTCTCTAACTTTTTTGGGTGTTACCGTTGCTGGTGCAGTGTGGGTTCTAGACCCGGCGCTTTCGGCGGCGTTTATACTCATTGTGTTGGTGTACGTAGTAGCCGCCTTGACATTGGTGATTGTGGCCGCGGCGAGCCTCTCTGAAGAGAGCCGCGCTGTGGAGATGCGGCCCGTGGCCTTGGCGTCGCTGGCGGCGTTGCCCCTCGTCTTAATGCCGGGAGCTGGGCAGAGAACAATAGCGGCCTCGGTAGACCCCATCGTCATCCCGTTAGCCGCCGTCTTGCTCCTCTTTTCTTTCGTAGTTGCCGCCAGGCTTTCCCATGACTGAGCTTATATTCCTCGTGGTGTTGCTGGCAGGCGGCATGGCGGTTGTGGCGGTCGCAAACTCGCTTGTCCGCGTGATCATAGGTGCTGAGGTGGCGATTATGGCGGGGATCTGGGGCGCCGCGTTGTCCGGCGATTTGTCGCTAGTTGCAGTAGCAACCGTGGTGGGAGTCGCCGAAACTGTGCTCATGGTGGCGTCGCTCTACAGATTGGCCAAGGAGGGCTATGTATAACGTCTTCTTCCTACTCGCAGTCGCCCTCTCCGGCGTGCTCGCTACGGCGGCTCTGAGGCTGGGTCTGCCGGCGGCTTTGGCCTCGATGGCGGCCATGCTTCTCTTCTTAATCCCCGGCAGAGAGACCCTAGGCGTTCTGCCTTATGTGGGAGAGGTGTCGGTGGCTGTGGATTACTACAAATTGCCGTTCCTAGCCGTCTCCGTGGTGCTGGGTCTCGTGGTGGCGTTTTACTCGCCGCCCTACCTCAGACACCTCGGCGCGCCGCGCTGGTATTACGGAGTGCACGTCCTCTACGTCCTCTCGTTCCTCTTCATAATACTCTTTGAAAACCTGATCTTCGTCTTCCTCGCGCTGGAGCTTAGCATAATCACGAGCTTCCTCTTGATCTGGTACTTCGGCTACGGCAACAGGCGGTTCGTGGCCCTTCTGTACTTCATATGGGCGCAAGTCGGCTCCATCTCGTTTCTAATAGGCGTAGCGATCTCGGGCACCTTCGCCGCAGACGTCTTTAAAGCAACCGGCCTCGCCTCTGTCCTCGTCTTGTTGGGGCTGTTGATAAAGATGGGGACTGCGGGGGTGCACTTCTGGCTACCCTACGCCCACGCCGAGGCTCCGACTCCGCTTTCGGCGTTGCTGTCGCCGGTTCACGTGGGCCTTATGGCATACTGGATCTGGCGCCTGAGGGCGTGGGCCGGCTGGCCTCTGGATACCCTGTTCATCTACGGCCTAGTGACCGCGGTCTACGGCTCCCTCCTGGTGTTCCGCGAGACAGACTTCAAGAGGGCGCTGGCAGACAGCACAATTGCAAACATGGGCCTCCTATTGGCGGCGGCCTCTATTAAAGATGTCGATGTAAGCTACGCCGCGACCGCCTTGCTGTTTGTGGGACACGCCTTCGCCAAGGCGGCTCTCTTCATGCTGGCCGGGCTTTACATAGTGGCGCTACATACCAGGGCCATAGGCGAGACCCGGTGGGATAGGCACCTCCTGGCGGCGGGCGTCTTAGGCTTCGTCGCGTTGGCTGGGCTCTTCGGCATAAACCTCGTCGGGAAGGCCTACGTGGCGGCTGGGGTGCCCCAGGCGCTTTCCGCCGCGGCGCTGGCCGTCTTCGCCTTAGTCTCCACTGCGGTGTACAGCTTCTACCTCTTCAACCAGATGTATAGAGCCGGGGAGAGCCGCGTGGAGTACCCGGCCGAGATGTATACCGCCATTTTGGCGTCGGCCTTGGCGCCCTACGTCCTCCTAGTCGTTCTGCCGCTATGGTTGCACTAGAGCTGTTGCTTATCGCCGCCTTTGCGGCGGCTCTGGCGGATCTCCTAGCGGCCAGGGGCTACGCCGCCGTCGCCGCGGCGGCTCTGTTTCTAGCCGGCCTTTTGACAGGCGCCGGACCCTCCACGCCTTTCCTAAAGCCAAGCGAATTCGCCGCGTTTGTGGCGGGCGTCTACCTGGCTATTGTGGTTTATTCGCACTTCTACATGAAGGGCGCAGAGAGGCTGGGCTGGTTCTGGGGGTGGATGGGGGTTTTCTTCGGCTCCATGGAGCTCTTTTTGACGGCAGATCACTGGCTCCTCTTGGCGCTGGGGTGGGCAGGCTTGGATATAGCCAGCTGGGGGCTCATCTTGACTTACCGCGACGGAGACGAGATGGGGTATGTGGGCGACGGCGCAAGGGCGGGCGGCATAACTTGGCTCTGGCCGCCCTCCTCCTCGGCGTTTAGAGCCATCGTCACGGTGGAGGTGGGCACCGCGGCGTTGTTGATAGCCTTGGGCGGTATGGCCTTGAGATACGGGCCTTTCATAAGCGGTTGGGGGCGCGCCGATGATTTAGTCTCTGCGCTTTTCCTCACCGCCGCCTTCGCCAAAGCCGCCCAGTTGCCGTTTACAGACTGGCTCATGACGGCGATGTCGGCGCCGACGCCCGTGAGCGCGTTGCTCCACAGCTCTACCATGGTCAAGGCTGGGCCTATCCTCCTCCTCAAGCTTGGCCATCTCCTCGCCGGCTGGGCCGCCGAGGTGGCGTTTCTGGTGGGCGCCGCCACGGCCTTCGCCGCGGGCCTCATGGCGCTTGGGCAGAGGGAGCCTAAGCTTGTCTTGGCGGCGTCGACGGCGTCTTATCTGGGCATGATTACGGCGATTGCGCTTGAAAATCCCCACGAGGCGGCGTTGCTAATATACGCACACGGCTTCGCCAAGGCCGCCCTCTTCATGGCCGTGGGCCACGCGATACACGTGACGCACAGCAGATTTCCCGAGGCCTATCCCCTAGCCGCTAAGATCGCCATTGCGCTGGGGATGCTCATGTTGGTGGGCATCATGCCGACGGGGGCCTTGGCCAAGGCTGGGGCTCCTCTGTGGACTGTGGCGGTTTCGGCGCTTACCGTGGGCTACCTGGGGCGGATGCTACAAGCGCCCACCGTGAACGACTGGGAGCCTATGTGGGTGCCGTACCTCGCCCTCTTGGTGGTGCCAAACTTTCTGCTATACGCCGCTCCTCCGCCCGTCCTCCTCCTCGCCTTGGCCGGAGGCGTCTTGGCGTTTCTCGGCGACGTGGAGGTACTCAAGCGGCGGTTTTATCTGCCCGTGCTTTTCGACATGGTGGCTCCCACGGCGTTTAACGCCCTCTGGAGGCTGGCGGCCGTGGTGGACAAAGCCGTGGACAGGGCTCTGCAAGCCTCGGCGCCTCTGTGGCGGCTTGCGGCAGATGCAGTGACCTTGGCGGATTGGCTTGTGGATGCGGCCCTTCACGACGGCCTCGTGACGCTCGTCCGCAGGGCCTCGGCCAGCGTGGCTGGGCTGAGGCTTGACTACTACCTCTACGTGGCAGGTCTGGCGGCGGCTATCATAATAGCGGTGGCCATCGTGTTTGGGGTATGGAGATGATCTACATCTTGACCCTCTACTTCGCCGCCAGGCTGTTGATAGGGTTTAGCCGGTGGAGCCTTGCGGCGGACGCCGCCTTTATTGCTTACGTGGGTTGGGCCCTGTGGGGGGCCACGCCGCTGGCGCTCTTGGCGTTGCCCTTTTATCTCGGCATCGTAGCGGTGAGAGACGGCGTGTTTAGGTACTACGCCGGGCTGGCCTCTGCATTGTCTCTCTCCGGCGTATATCTCATGTTTCAACAGGCGCCCTACCTCAAGGCCTTCGGCTTCGTGTTGGCTATACTCTCGCCTGCGGCTCTTCTTCCCACAGCCAGAGACAAGGGAAGCCTCGAGGGGGTTTTTAGGTATTTGGCGATCTCGGCCTTCGCATCCGCCTTCCTTTTCATCGGCATTGGCCAGCGGGGGTCGCCGTTTGGGGAGACCTTTCTTCTCCTCGCCGTGGCGCTTGAGCTAGGCGTGGCGCCTATGTTCCTCTGGGTTCCCGACGTCTACGGCCGCGCCCACCCGGCGGGACTCGCCATATTGGCCAGCCTGCCGAAGCTCTCCGCGGCCTTCGCCCTCCTCGCCATAAAGCCTGTCCCCCCCGCGATGCTCCCTCTGGCTCTAGGCGCCCTCTCGATGCTGATCGGCAACCTAGGCGCCTTGACCAGCACAGACCTCCGCCGCATATTGGCGTACTCCACTGTGGCGCATTCGGGCTTTGCCGTGTTTATATACCCCCTCCAGCCTGAGGTCGCCTTGGCGCTTGTGCTCGCCGACGCCTTCGGGAAGCTTGGCCTCTTCTACGCCATGTACGCAGGGACGTCCCCTTGGGCGGCCAAGACGCTGGCTATACACCAAATAGGGCTCCCACCTCTGTTCGGCTTCTGGCCTAAGATGTTGCTTGTCTTAATCACTGCAGAACGGCTGGGCTGGGGCCCCGCGCTGTACGTCCTAGCCAATGTGGTGATGGTGGCGCCCTATTACTTCAGGCTTATGGACCAGCTACCGGCCAGCCGCTCGGGCGTGCCGCCTTTGGTCGCCGCAGTCGTGGTTGCTCTCGGCGTCGTTGCGCCTCTTTGGTTTATTTATCACATTAGTTCATTATTATAAAAGACAATTTCAACCTAAGCAATCTTTGGATCTATACTTTATAGAAGTAAAGAGTTTTAAAGCGCATATGAGGCATGCACATGCGGGTTGAAACGGTATGGCTGGGCCGCGGTGGGCAGGGCATCGTTACCGCTACGTACATCGTGGCGAATGCCGCCATTCTTGACGGA
Source organism: Pyrobaculum sp. (assembly GCA_020833205.1). The sequence continues at coordinate 1,551 of JAJHQT010000041.1, read as the reverse complement.
TTTTACGCCATTGCTAATCCTGAGTTCGGCGCCGAGAGGAGAGGCGCTCCGGTTAAGGCTTTTCTAACCATAGACAAAGATCCCATAGAAGATCAAGAGCCTGTCAAGACGCCAGACGTCGTAGTGATCTTCGACGACAAGCTTATCGAGCCGATGAGATTTGCCATAGACGCCGTGAAGCCGGGCGGCTATATTATTATCAACACGGCGAAGCCTCCAGAAGACGTCAAGAAACTAGTGGGGAGAAACGATGTCCATCTTGTGTTGCTAGATGCGGTAGGAATTGCGATGAAACACGTCAAACTGCCAGTGCCCAACGGCCCGTTGGCGGGGGCTTTCGCTAAGGTGATGGGATTCCCGAGGCTGGAGTCCATCAAATCGGCGTTTGAGACTCAACTTGGCAAAGCCGTAGAGGAGAACTTCGCCGCTACGAAAGAGGCGTACGAGGCGGCGTTGGTCATCCCGCCTGAGGTGGTGGAGAAGTCTGCCACCCCCAAGGGCGTCATCTCCACCACTTCCGCCTTCTTGACAGGCCCCTACGAGTTGGTTGGCTGGACTGAGGTGTCTAAGGCCGGCGCGGTGTTTCCAGGCTCAAGCCTCTTCTACACGACGGGCGGGTGGAGGCTGGAAAAGCCCGTAATTGACCACTCTAAATGCATCATGTGTAGAAAATGTTGGCTATATTGCCCAGACGACGCCGTGTTGGAGGCTTGGCGGGAGACACAAGGCCCGCGGGGGAGGGTGTTTAGAATGAAGGTCATAGACTTCGACTATCAGTACTGCAAGGGTTGCGGCATATGCGCCGAGGTGTGCCCAACCGGAGCGATTAAGATGGTGAGAGAGATATGACGGCGCAGGCCTTAGTTCCGAAAGAGAAGATAGTGGCGCAGAAGCGTATTGCGTTGACTGGCAACCACGCTGTGGCGCTCGCCGTTAAGATGTGCAGACCTGAGGTCATAGCGGCCTATCCCATCACGCCTCAGACGCCCGTCGTAGAGAAGCTGGCTGAGTATGTAAACAACGGCGAATTAGACGCCGAGTTCATCCCGGTGGAGAGCGAGCACTCGGCCATGTCGGCAGTCATCGGCGCCTCGGCCATGGGGGCCCGGGTGTTTACCGAAACCTCGTCGCAGGGTCTTGGTCACATGTATGAGAATCTGCCCATAGCGGTGGGGATGCGGCTCCCCATAGTGATGGGCATGGCGGTGCGCACCTACTCGGCGCCTATAAACGTGTGGGGCGACTACAGCGATGTGATGTCGATGAGGGAGCTGGGGTGGATCATATATATAGCGCAAAGCGCCCAGGAAGCTTTCGACACAGTTATACAAGCATACCGCGTCGCTGAGGACTCGCGGGTGCATCTGCCGGTGGTGGTGGCCTACGACGGGTTCTGGACAAGCCACGTCCTTCAGCCGCTGGATGTGCCGGAGGACGAGGAGGAGGTTATGCGTTTCGCCCCCATAACCCGCTCTTGGGTGAGGCTGGACGTGGATAACCCAGCTCAGCTGGGGGCCGTGGGGACGCCTGAGTGGTATTGGGAGATTAGGT
>JAJHQT010000040.1 GCA_020833205.1 Pyrobaculum sp. | reverse complement strand
GGCGAACCAGCGGCCGGTCCTCCCGAAACCCGTCTGGACCTCGTCGACCGCCAGAAGTATCCCGTGTTCTTTGGTGATCTTGCGGAGACCCTGCATGAAGCCCCGCGGGGGCACCACGTAGCCGCCCTCGCCTTGTATCGGCTCTATCAACACAGCGGCGACCTCGTCGGGGCTGACGAGCCTCCTGAAGACCCACTCGTCGATGAACTCCAGCGCGTACTGCCCACACTCCTCGGGGTCCTTGGCCTTAAAGGGGCAATGCACCGGGTGGGGATACGGGACGTGTATCACGTTGGGCATAACCGGCGAGAAATATTTCCTGTGCACAGGCTTGGACGCCGAGAGGGACATAGAGGCATACGTCCTGCCGTGGAAGGCCCCGTAGAACGCTATTATATAGGGTCTCTGGCCCTTGAAGTAGCCCCTAGCCACTTTGACCAAGCCCTCTATGGATTCGGTCCCGCTGTTGGTGAAGAAGACCTTCTTCTGGCCGGAGATGGGGGCTATCGAGACGAGCTTCTCGGCCAGCTTGACGGCGACCTCGTAGTAGAAGTCGGTGAGCGAGTAGTGGAGGAAGAGCTCCGACTGCCGCTTGACGGCCTCAACCACCTTGGGATGTGCGTGCCCCGTCGCTGTCACTGCTATGCCTGCGTTGTAGTCGACGTAGAGGTTGCCGTCGACGTCTTCAACCACAGGGCCGTAGCCCCTTGCGATGACGAGGGGATACCAACGGGCAAAAGACTGCATAAGGAGCTCTTCGTCTCGCCGCACTACCTCCAACGCCCTGGGGCCAGGCGGCTCCACCACGATTTTCGGCACCTTGTCCGGGTCTATGGGCCAGTGCCACTTAGGCATAAGTAAACTAAATTGGTCTATATATAACTGTATAGGACGGATATGAGCTCTAAGCCTCCTAAACAGCCGTCTATAAGAGAGACCCGTAGGTGAAGCCTATCTTCAAGCTCTCCGCCGTTTCTAGGTTAACAGATCTATACAGGTCGCTACCAGCGGAATCATTCCTATCGTTCCCTAGCGACTTCGCCGTCTTAGGGACGGCCGCGCGGTCATAAACTTAAAAACCCGACATTTACAGTAAGACAGGGCCCGTAGTCTAGCGGTATGATGCCCGCCTCACGCGCGGGTGGTCCCGGGTTCAGGGGAAACCCGCCTAAAAATCCCGGCGGGCCCACCATCCCTGCTTCTTTAGTTTTGGCACAGATCTCAGGTGGGCGGGCGGCTTCATGCGGCGGCTTGGCACTATTATTGGCTTTAAAGGAGTGCCAGGTTTGATGGTGAGGCTCAACAAGACGAAGCCAGAGGACTACATGCAGCCTCTAGACGTCCCCGGCGGCAGAAAACAATTCCCCCATGCCTTACACTGCTCAAAAAACCCGTGGCCCGGGTTCAAATCCCGGCGGGCCCATCTGTGAAATAGCCTGGTTTAGATTATCTTCCCGTCTTGTATCTGTACTCTGACGTAGAAGTCGATGGTATAATCGCCGTTGGCCCAGCCTCCGTATACTTCTTTCCAGGTGGGGGCTTGGCCAAACACGTCGTATACGTTAGAGGCGTAGTAATCCTCCGATATGTATATGCCCGTCGTGGGGTCGTATGCGCCGTACTTACCTGGGTCCCATATGCCGCCGTAGTTGTTTGCAAAGACTACGGCGGTTATGTAGAGCTCTGTGGCTGTTTTGAGGCTCGGTAAATCGTCTAGAGGTATTGCGAACTCTATTACGTTTCCGCTTCTGGCTATCTGGCCGACGTACTTAGGACTCCAGCTGTTGTCAAAGATAAACAGCGGTTTTTCTTTACCGTAGTTAATCCCTATTACGTAGCTCCATGCAAAAGACAGTTTTGTGTCGCTCCAGTCGGGGAGCCACTCGCTGAAGCCGGTACCCGGAAGTCCAATCGCTATCATTACATACGGCGCATAGATATTATTAAGTTTGTAAAGTTTAACTAGTCCGTATAGATAGTTGCCGTCTAGGTACAGCCTGAGCTCCGCGGCGTCTAAATCGTCGGTGGGCGGCCAGTTCCAGTCAGCTCTGTAGAACTTGTACTGGTCGTCTGCTGGGTCTGTTATAATCAGTTCGTACATACTCACGGCAACCCCCGGCGCAAGCGGCGCCTGGCCTACCCAGTCCTCCGGGTCGCCGTCTACTGCCTTAGGGCCTGGGCCTCCTGCGACGCGTATGTAAGTCGGTGCTGAGTATGCGACGTTGCTGGCCATGGCCTTCGCCTTGAGCGCAAACACGCCGCTGTAGTTCAGCTTAAACTGGGCGACGTACACGCCGTTGCCCACGGGCGCCGCGAAGACGTAGGTCTCGTCCCACGACGCGTTGGTGTCTGGGCGTATATACGCTATAGATGCCGCCACGTAGGCCGCTCCGCTACTGCACACCTTATAGTATGCCTTTAACGTGCCGCCTACATACGCCAAACCATTGCCTGTATATACCGCCAGCAGATGGCCCCCTCCGTCGTAGACCTCCACCTTCTCCAGCTCGACGCCGCAGACGTTGCCGTCTGTCCTAGGCACAACCTCCACCCTGTAGTTCATGCCCATGCTGGTTGCGAAGTAGTCGTTGGAGCCCTGCGCTATGAAAACAAACTCGTATCTGCCGGGCCTCAGCTTGAGAGATATGGCGTAGAGGTCATTGTTGCCCACGTCGCCGGCGTAACGCATAGGCGCGAAGTAGAGATCCCTCCAGGCACCTCCCCAGAAGTCCACAGGGCCCCAGTGGGCGACCGCCCTTATGCCCTCGGCTTGGCCGGGCGCTGCCGTGTTGGCCGAGGCCGAGTAGACCTCCACAGTCAGCGTCGCATTCTCCGCCTCGCCGAATATTAGGTTTCTATACGGCGCGCCTGCCCAGTCCACCGCGTAGTTGCTCCGGAAGTGTATCGGCACGTCGAGGGGCCACGTGTAGTTGTAGGTAAGCCCGGTCTTTACGTAGTATTTCTTAACGATTCCGCGAAACAGGGCGTCGAACACGTCCTCCCGCGGGCTTTCTCTATCGCGGCCGTACCACCAGAACCAGTCGCCGGCCTCCGCGGGGTACAGAAGCTCCCTCCAGGCCTTGTTCTTGGCGGTCTGCCTAGCCTCCTGGAGTATGCGCCAGGCTAGGTTCTCCTCCCACTCTCCTATCCACGTAGCGAGGCTACCTCCCCAGTCCCAGCTGGAAGTCGGAAGAGACCTTTCCATGGCCCTAGGTGTTGCCTGAGACGCCGCCTCTCTCAGAGTGAGGGTCTTGCCGCGGAGGACGCTGTATATCGTGGATAGGAATATGTAGCCGTCGTTGGGGTACCACTCCCACGGGTTCTCCCCGTCTAGCGCCACCACCACATAGCCTGTCAGTCTGCTGTTTAGCAACTCCAGGAACTCTTGAGCGGCTTGCTCCTCGCCCACAGCCCTCGACCTAGCAGAGCCAGCGAAGCCTACCCAGTTGGATAGCTCCACATCTCTGAAGAAGACCAAAACGCCGTATCTCGCCCACGGCGAGTGTAGCTCCTCTAGCGAGGGGGCCCTGCCTAGGTACCGTTCAAGCGCTACTTGGTCTGCCACCGTGTACCGGATCCCGCTGTCGCTGAGTATCTTCACGAACTGGTCATCCACGGCAAGCTCCGGCGGCCAGACCCCGAGGAGCTGGCTCTTGAAGAAGGTCTTGAACTTCTGCTGAGACGCAGCCACTTGGCTGTAGATGTCTTCGGGATGCGCAAAGGGCTTGGGCAATGTTATTATCCCTGGGTCTGTGTAGAGGGCGTTACTGGTGTTTTCAACAAGCGGAGCAATGGGGTAGTAATACGGCGTCATCACCACGTCTATCTGGCCCCTCCTGAAGAGCTGGGCCAGCTTTTCCAAGAAAAGCTTGGGGTACTGCATCTGTTTCTTCAACACCACAGCCTTTTCCTCCTCCGTGAAGTGCGTGTTGCAATCGCTACCGACGGCCTTTAGGTATATGGGGCGCAGGTCGGGGTCCTCCTTCAGAAGCATTTCGTTTATCCAAGCCATGTTAAACAATGTCTGTAAGTCGCGGTAGTCCGACTCGCTGAAGTAGCCCACGATCTCCTCAGGAGAAGCTGTCTGAAGCAAGGCGTTTCGCCTATCCAGAAGGCATTTATACCGCGGATACTTCGGGATCTGAACCTCCCAGCTTATGTCGAAAAACCTCTCCAATATAAACGCCTTCTCCGCGCCAGTTAGCTCGTCCGCGTTCTTTAGAGACACTTGGAGGTATTTATCCGTCAGTCTGCCCGAGGCATACATCTCGATCTGCTCCAGGAGAGTCGGCGTGACGTCGAAGGTCACCTTGACCCCGCTCCTCTCGACGAGAAGCAACATTGGGTAGTACGCCTTGCCTGTCCAGAGCCTGACCCAGGGCGCCTCAGCCACCCCCTTGCCAACGCCAGTCGGCACAGCGCTTTCAGGTACGTAGTAGGGGGGCTGGTGGAGGTGCCAGACAAAAACAACGTGTTGAGCCGCCAGAAACATCGCCGTAGCCAGGAGAGCTACTACCAACCTCATATATAACAATATAAATTATTTATAAGTATTACATTCTACACGTCATGTCGCTCAAGCTCTTCTTCGATGGGGCTTGCGAGCCTGTGAACCCCGGCGGCGTCGGCGCCTACGGCTTCGCTGTCTATGAAGACGATAGGGAGATACACGGCGAGGGCGGCGTCGTCTGTGTAGGCGGTTGGCAGTGCACCAACAACGTGGCTGAGTACACAGCTCTCATAAAGGCGATGGAGTGGGCCCTGTCGGTGGGGGCCGCAGAAGTTGAGGTCTATGGCGACAGTCAGCTGGTGGTGAGGCAGATGCTCGGGGTTTATCAAGTCAAGGCGCCGCATCTAGTCCCGCTGTATGAAAAAGCTGTGGAGCTGACGCGGCGGTTCCGGAAGTTCTCCATAGGCTGGGTCCCCCGGGAGCGGAACGCCCGCGCCGACTACTACTCAAAGAAGGCGTATTGCGACTTCCTCAAGACACATCCCGAGGTCAGGAGGCTGTACACCGGGCGGCTGGCCACGGAGAAGCAGGTGACGCTTTTGAAGAGGCTCGGCGTAGAAGACGCCGAGTGTCTTCCGCGGAGGGAGGCTTCGAGACTTATTGAAAGGCTTCTCAGCCGCCGCGGCTAAGTCTTCACGTTGAGCCCCAGCGCCTGGGCTCTGCGTAATATTTTCGCCACCTCATCCCACGACTTAGTCCGGTAGGCGTAGTAGCGGCCGAGCCGCTCCGCGCCTTCGAGTCTCAGCAACTCCTGTGCGTAGAGACCCAAAACCACCACATAGTAGCCGTCCGGCGTCTTACGCCGGGAGGTCCACACAGCGTCGAGAGGGGGACGCATAAACTCACGTCCGAAGTCCTTGAAAAACGTTCTTGAGGCGCCAACTAGGCCTGGATATTGACTTTACTTAACGGGTCACTCTACCTATAACTACACTTAAAATACAATGAAAGATAAAAGGGTTGAATTGATAATATAATGATTATTATTAATTTAATCAAGGCTATCCTTTTATGTTTTAGTATATCGTTTATGTATTATCCATAGGTGTCTGAATTCAGATACCTGAACTTGCCGAGGAGTTGATGTTTTTCTCCGTATTGGATTTGGCGGCGTTTATTGGCGTGTTAGCTGGGGCAAACTAACACTGAAGAATTCCCCCGCGGCTTTCCCGCCGTTAACGGTGTTAAAGGGTGGGTGTCACAGCGAAATATTTAAAAAGTAGTAATGCAGACTCTTTTATGTTGCTACAACTCGGAATAAATTGGGATAAGTTGCTCCAAGACATAATTACGTATGGTATTCAAGGTGTTATAGCTATATTGATAATTATTGTCGCATGGGCTATTGGCTCTATCGTGGGAAGTGCTGTAAATAGATTAATTGAACGCACCGGTCTCGAGAGAGCTTTCGACAGAACTGACGTGGGTAAGGCCTTTAGGTCTGCCGGCATCGACTTGTCTAATCTCATCGGGATGCTGATCACCGCCTTTATCGTGGTGATAGGCATCGTGGTTGCGCTTCAGTATCTGCGGATAGGCGGCGAGGCGGGCATGTTGGTGGCGCAGGTCGCCGAGTATCTGCCGAGGCTTATCGGCGGCGTCATCTTGCTGACTGCCGGCCTTATCTTGGTGGCTCTCCTCACCGACTACATCGGCAAGCTCCTCACCGGTCTGTTTCCGAAACAGTTCGTAGAGATTGGGGAGATGCTGAGGAACCTCCTCCTCATCGGCTTAATCGCCCTCGTGGTGTCTATTGCGCTTGACCTAATGTTGTTCACTGGGCCGCTTGTGTATCCGCTCATTCTCGGCACGGTCATCATAGGCGCGGGCATATTCATAGGCCACACAGTGGTTAGGAACATAGTGGAGGACCACCCGGAGTTCGCCGCCGCCGCGCCGTATGCCAAGTTCCTGCTGTATACAATATTCCTGATGGTTGGGCTCGGCGCCATATTTGCCAACTTCCCCAACACCGCTCATGTGGTGCAGAACGTGGCGTGGGGCGTCGCCATTGCGGTGGGCATCCTCCTGGCGCCCGTCGTCTACACCTTGGCGAAGCGGATGGCCAAGGAGGCAAAGGAGTAGGCTTTTTTCTTGCCAAGGTCTCGTAATCTTTATATAGTTTTACATACAGTGGCGACATGCACATTGAAGTGAGGGACCCCTCCTTAGTGGAGCGCCTGCGGCGGCTCCTGCCGCGGCCCGACGCGCCTTTTGACGAGGCTATCATAAAGCTGATGGAGCAACCGTGTAAGATGAAGATCAGGGAGATCGTGGAGGAGGTTCTGTCGGCCTCTCAGTGGGAGGAGCGGGCGGCGCGGGCTGTGGAGGAGGCGGTGTCGCAGGCCTTGGGGGATTTGGACAAGAGAATAACACATGCCGTTGAGAAGGCCGTGAAGGACGCTCTCCGCCACGTGCAACTAGGCGCCGCAGAGACCGGCGGCGGCTGGGAGGCTGTGATTAGGGAGGCAATGAAGAGGCCGGATGGGTGCTTGACCTTCGCCGAGGTCAGGCAGTACTACGGCAAAAACCTAAACAGCGTGATGCTAAGGAAGCGGGGTTTTATCCAGCGGGAACGGGGCCTTTGGTGCTGGCCCAAGAGCTGATAAGCGTTGAGAGAGTGGGTTTAGCCCATCGTCGCCTAGTCTTCATAAACTAAGTAGCTAAATCTGTTCCCGTGGCTCCTCGGCGACTGCGGTTTGGGCAGACAGCTTCTCCTTTAGTTGGTTGTTGACGTATGAGGGGGCTGTTTATAGCCCGGATTTGGGAATGGGTTAATGTTGTTCTCAACCGTGCCGCCTATAGTCTAATGTCGCGTCTGGGGTGGCGTTGCGTCTATCGTTTTCTTCGGTGCGGTTAGTATTTCGTCGTTTACGACATTGTTGGACATTTAACCTCGCCGAGGAAGGGGGTGTCGCCCGACTGTGTCTTGGTATTTTCGCAACAACCGGCTTAGGCCCTAGGGCGGGAAGGGTGTTAGATGGTGATGAGTTGCGTCTAGAAGGTGTCTGGTGGTGCGTGTGCCGCAGGAGGGTCTGGGTTCCGGGGGTTAGGAGTTGAGGAGTCTTCTCACGACTGATGGCAACGTCCTCAGCGTTGTAATTGTTGCATGAGGTGTCACCGTTGATAGGTCGATTTGCATCCTCTGGGCGTGGATCGTCGCCTCTTTTTCCCAGTGGCCGTAGAAGATGGTGTAGAGGCCGAACCGGCGGGGGTAGTAGACGTCGAAGATTGGGTTGTCTCCTATCATGACGTGTGCGTTTTGGAAGTATTGGGGGCAGGTTTTTGGGCA
>JAJHQT010000039.1 GCA_020833205.1 Pyrobaculum sp. | reverse complement strand
GCACCTCCCCCTTCACCTCGTGGGGCACGCCGATACACGCCGACTCCGCCACGGCTGGATGCGCGTTCAGCACGGTCTCTATCTCCGCGGGCCCCAGACGCTTCCCGGCCACCTTTATGGTGTCGTCCGCCCTCCCCAGTATGTAGAAGAAGCCCTCCCCGTCTACCACCGCGGCGTCTCCGTGAGCCCACACGCCGGGCCACTTGCTCCAGTATGTCTCAAGATAGCGTTGCGGGTCGCGCCAGAAGCCTCTGGTCATGCCGGGCCATACTGAGAGCACCACCAGCTCCCCCTCCACGCCCGGAGGCGCCGGCCTGCCGTCTTCAGTAAAGACGGCGGCCTTGGTGCCGATGCTGGCGCCGTTGAACGAGCTGGGCTTTATCTTCTTCACTACGTAACAGCCCAAGATGCCGCCGGAGATCTCAGTACCCCCCGAGTAGTTAATTATGGGGATCCGCCCCCTCCCCATCTTGTACAGCCACAGCCAGCTCTCAGTATCTATAGGCTCTCCAGTGTTTCCAAACGCTTTTAGCTCATCTAATTGACTAGGCTCAGCCGCGGCGCCGATGCTTCTTAGATGTCTCGTCAAAGTCGCGGCGAGGCCCAGGGCGCTTACCTTGAACTCCTCGGCGAAGCGCCACAGTCTCTCCTTGGGGTAGTCCGGCGCGCCTTCGAAAAAGGCCATGGAGCCCCTCAGGAGGTAGGAGGCGAAGACCATCCAAGGCCCCATCATCCACCCCATGTCTGTAACCCAGCTCAAAGTGCCGCCCGGCTTTATGTCGAAGTGGAAGTAGACATCGGCCGCCGCCTTTATGGGGAACCCGTCGTGCGTGTGGACGGTACCCTTGGGCCTCCCAGTGGTGCCGGAGGTGTATATAATCATCATAGGGTCCTCCGCCTCCGTATCCTCCACATAGTCGCCTCCTGTCTTGAACACCTCCGAGAGGGCTGTGTGGTCGCCTCTCCTGCCTCCCCTTTCGTGGACCACCACCTGCTTGACGGTGGACGTGAGACCGGCCTTGAGCTCGGCCAACATATCCACCTCCTTGCCGCGGCGGTACGAGACGTCGGACGCGAAGACGAACTTGGCCTCGCTGTCCTCGAGCCTCACTCTGATGGCCTCCCTCCCGAAGCCGCTGAAGAGGGGGACGATTATGCCCCCGGCTCTTATTGCGCCGAGCATGACGGGCACTATTTCAGGCACCATGGGCATGTAAATCGCCACGCGGTCACCCTTCTGCAGGCCGTTGCGCCTCAGCCAGCTCGCCACAGCCTTGGTCTTGTAGAGCACCTCGGCGTAGCTCCACGTAACCCGGCTCCCGTCCTCCCCTTCCCACTTAATTAGCGGCGCCGGCGACTCCTCCAGCTGGTCGGCTATGTTGATCCACCCGCCGACGAACCACCTAGGCCATTGAACGCCCCGCGACAGGTCGAGGACCCTCTCGTAGGGCCTGCGCCACCTCAGCCGCAAAACCTCCCGCTCGAATACGGCCCAGAACTCAGGCCTCTCAGCAGTGTAGTTTATGAACTCCTCCAGAGCGGCGAACCCCCTCGACGCCGTGAACCTAGCCACGTTAGACTCCTCAAGGTGATCCCTCTGGGGGGTCCAGATTTCCATATATTTGTAAATTTAAAAAAGTTTAAATAGATTATCGAGTTCAAAAATAGTTAAAGCCTTATCTATGTCGTATACAGGAGTAAGTGGTATCTCTTCTCTCTTCGCAAGTTCCTCAAGAGCGTTGCAGTCCATCTCTGCCAGAGCTTTTTCCACCTCCTCCCTGGCGGTGGGGTCCAGTTGCCGCGGGATCAGGTCTTCTCTTCCGATGGCTCTGCAGAACCGCTCCCAGAACTTCGGCTCCACGGCCCCGAGGGCAACCCTCCCCCCTCTGCAACGGTACACAGTGTAGAAGGGGTAGTCCCCGGAGAGGAGTAGAGGCTTTCTGTCTCTCCTTAGGGAGAGGTTGAGTATGTTCACCAACGCCGCGGCGCGGCTCATGGGGATCTCCACGTAGCCTCTCTCGCCTCTGGCGGCCATGGCTGTTATGGTCAATGCGGCGAGGAGACCGGCCGCCACGTCCACGGCCTGCACGTACGGCGGACACGGCCCTACGGCTCCTGCCAAAGCGGCGAAGTTTATGTCGTGGGAGGGGTGGTCCCTGAGGTACTCATCGCCTCCGTACCCCACTATGGCCACGTAGATGAGGCCCGGTCTCACCTCCGCCAGCCTTCTGTAGGAGATGCCGTATTTCTCCGCGGTAGAGGGCCTGAAGGTGGTGAGGACGGCGTCCACGTCTCTAAGCATTTCGTAGATGCCTTTGCTCTCTTTCTGCAGGTCTAGATACACCACGTGCTTGCCTTCGTTCAGCGCCCTGTACAACGTCGGCGACAGCCCGCGCATGGGGTCTCCGCCCGGCGGCTCCACCTTGACCACCTTAAAGCCGAGACTCAGTAAGAATCTGCCGGCGAGCGGGCCTGGGAAAAGGGTGGCGAGTTCTAAGACCCTCATCCGAAGTATCTGAAGGGAAACAGCCTGATCCTCTCCTTGACCTTCCTCAGCAACTCCACCAACCCCAGCGGCTCGAGGAGAAGAAACGTCAAGATGAGTGCGCCGAAGATGACATCTCTCAAGGCTATGTCGATGCCTCTCAGACCCAGTAGGGCCAGGGCGTTTTTAATCGCCTCTGGCACGCCGACCACGAAGAGTGAGCCCAGCAGAGAGCCCCATACGACTCTTCCAACCCCGCCTATGAGCACCGCCGCCAAGACTTCGAGCGACGTCAAGAATGTGAAGCTCTCCACAGAAACTGACCTGAGCGCGAAGGCCCACAGCCCGCCCGCCACCGCTGCCATATAGGTGCTTACCACAAACGCCAGAAGCTTGTACTTAAACACGTTGACTCCTATTATCTCCGCCGCTATGTCTCTGTCTCTGACAGCCTTCAGCGCCCTCCCGATGTACGACCGGCTTAGGTTTGCAATGGCTAGGAAGTGTATTGTTGCTATACCTGCGACGGTCACGTAGAGGGGATACCCGTAGGAGAGGTCCAACGGCCCCAGGTTCAGCGGAGGGGCATACTTTGCGTATGCCCCGCCTGTAAACCACGCCATCTGCTCAGTCCGGAGGAACCAGTCGAAGAAGAACTGAGCCGCCAACGTAGAGATGAGGAGGTAGAGCTCCTTAAGCCGGAGGCTGGGGAGCCCGAACATGAGACCTACGCCGGAGACCAGCACCCCTGCCGCCGGTATCGCGAGGAGCGGGTGCAACCCAGCTGTGGCGAGATGTATTGACGTGAAGGCGCCCAGTGCCATGAAGGCTCCTTGCGCAAGGGATATTTGCCCTGTCAACCCGAAGAGGAGGTTGAAGCCAGCCGCGGCGAGGCTCCAGACTATGACCCAGATGGCAACTCTCAGCAGGTAGTCGTTTGGAAAGACGAGAGGCCAGAGAAACGCCAGCGGCAACCCCACCAACAAGGCGACTTTATGTATAGGCCACTTCACGAAGGCGAGGACCTTCTCGTGTTTCTCGAAGAATACGCCGGCCGGCATGCTACACCCTCTCTATCCTCTCGGTCCCGAAGAGCCCGTAGGGTCTCACGAGGAGCACGGCCACCATAACCAGCAACGGGAAGACCTCTCCGAAGCCGCCGCCGAGGTAGGGGTCTAGGAACAGCTTCCCCAGCACTTCGGCGAGCCCGACTATCACGCCGCCGACCAGCGCGCCTCCCACCGAGTCTAAGCCGCCGAGGATTATAACCGGCAGAGCCTTCACGCCTATATACTCCACAGAGCCCGAGGGGCCGCCGAAGATGCTTGCATAGAACACGCCGCTGATAGCCGCCAGGAGACCAGCCAGGATCCACGACGTGGTTATCGCCTCTGTGGGTCTGACGCCGAACGCAACTGCGGAGGGCCTGTCGTTAGACATAGCCCTCATGGCGATGCCCAGGGAGGTCTTTTTGTAAAACACCCACAGCAGTAAAAAGGCTACTATCGAGGCGAGGAAGGCTCCCAGGAAGTTTAGGTCTAGCCTAAGCGCGCCCAGCTCTACGAAGCCCCGCGGAAGTAGTGGAGTTTCGTAGGGAACCTGCTGGTAGCCAGGTAGCGCGTAGCCCAGCTGTAGCACCAGAAGTAGTGCGCCCTTTATCAGATACCCGAGCCCTATCGTGGCGGCTATTATTTGGATAACCGGCTCCCCCAACATGGGCCTGACCACCGCCTTATCGGCCACCACGGCGAGCAGAGCCATGACAGGTAAGATCGCCAAGAACCCGAGAAGAGGATGGAGTTGGGGTGTCAACATCCAGTATAGATAGGCGGCGAGAAGCGCCATGGCGCCGTAGGCCAGGTTGATCACCTTTATAGATCTGTACAGAATAACATAGCCGACGGCGGCGGTGGCGTATATGCCCCCCCGGAGAACCCCATCTATCACCAGGTCTATCATAGCTTCACAATCTTTACGCTCATGGTCACAGACCTGACCGTCCCGTCTTCGTACTTCACCGGGGCGGCGACCTCCACCTCCTCAGCGTCTGTATACATAGCCTCTATGAGCTGTCCATACCTCTGGTGGATGAAGACGCGGCGTAGCTTACGCGTTCTCGTCATTTCCCCGTCGTCTGGGTGGAACTCCTTGAAAAGGATGGTGAACCTCCTTATCCTTAACTTCTCCGGCAGGCTCTCGTTAACCCGCGCCACCACATCCCTTAGCAACTTATAGACCTCGGGCTTCTGGCTGAGGTCTTGGTAAGAGGTGTAGGCTATGCCCCTCTGCTCCGCCCACTTCGACACAGTCTCGAAGTTTATATTGAGAATAGCGACCACATAGGGCCTCCCCTCTCCGTACACCAGCGCCTCCTTGACGTAGGGGCTGAACTTCAGCATATTCTCTATAAACAACGCGCTGAAGACTGTGCCGTCGGACAGTCTCTGCATGTCTTCCTTCCTGCCCAGGTAGACCAGTTGCCCGTCTTCGGTGAACATGCCCACGTCGCCGGTGTGTAGCCACCCGTCTCTTATGGCCTCAGCTGTGGCGTCATCACGCTTGTAGTACCCCACCATCATGGCGGGCGTTCTGACCAGTATCTCGCCGTCTTCTGCAATCTTTATTTCTGTATTGGCAATCGGGCGGCCTACGGCGTCTAGCCTCACTTCGCCGTCTCTCTGCACAGTGGCTATGCCGGATACCTCAGTCATGCCCCAGATACGCTTAAGATTCACGCCCATCCCCCTGAAGAACTTCAAGTAGTCAGGTCCAAGGAAGGAGCCGCCGACCCAAGCGTATCTTATCCTCTTAAGGCCGAGCTTGTCCAACACGGAACGATACACCAGCAGATAGGCGAGCCCCCATAGGAGTTTTAAGGTAAGCGGAATAGGCCTCTTCGCCATCTCTAGCTCTGCCTTTTTCATCGCCACGTCCACCGCCCACTTGAAGAAGGCTTTATCTAAACCGTAGGCGTCCTCTATGAGCTCGTAGATCTTGCTGTAGAAGTTCTCGTATATTCTCGCAGGCCCAAACATGAAGTGAGGCGCTATCTCCCTGAAATCCCGCCACAGAGTTTCGGGCTCCTCCACGAAATTTATCCTAAAGCCCACCAGCATGTGCATGGCAAGAGACATCATCTGCTCCCCGATCCACGCAAAGGGGAGGTATGAGACGTACTCTTCATCCTCCCCCACCGGATCAACCTCCCACAGGTTTTTGGCCATGGATAACATGCTGCCGTAGGTCAACATGACGCCCTTAGGTCTGCCAGTGGTGCCGGAGGTCGAGAGGATGAGGCAGACGTCGTCTGGAGACGTGGTCTCAGCAAGCTTTTTAAAAAGGTCGGGGTCTGTGGACTGGATCTCTGCACCTGCCTTAACCACGTCGTTCCAGCTTAGCAACGCCACGTCTTTGACGCGGTAGCGCCACATCATTCGCTCGTCCCAGTACACGATGGCCCGGAGCTTGGGAAGCTCGCTCTTCGCGGCAAGGATCTTGTCCACCTGCTCCTGGTCCTCCGCCACCACTATGGAGACGTCTGTGTAGTCGAGCCAATACGCCCTCTCCTCGGGCAAAAGATCGGGGTAGATGCCCACAGATCTGCCGTGGAGCGCCATGGCGGCCTGCTCGGCAAAGAGTATAAACGGCCTGTTGAACCCCACAACCGCCACGTGCTCGCCGGGCTTCAGACCAAGGGCGAGGAGGCCATAGGCAAAACTCCTCACCTCCTGCAGGTAGTCGCTCCAGGTGTGTGGTCTCCAGACGCCCAATGTCTTCTCCCTCAGTGCAGTCGCTCCGGGTTTCCTCTCAGCCCGCTCAATGAGAAGCTTGGGGAAGGTGTCGCCCTTAAGACCCTCCCAGGGCCTCCTCATATTCCCGCTAAGGCCTTTCCCATATATACCTCCTGCACCGCTGGGTCCCTCAACACTACCTCAGGCTTGCCCTCCGCCACCACTGCGCCGTAGCTCATAACCACCACCCGGCGCGCCAGGTCCACCACGGCCCCCAGGTCGTGCTCCACGAGGACTATGGGCAACTTAAAGACGTGGTTCATCTCGATGATGTAACGAGCCATGTCCTCCCTCTCCTCCCTAGTCAGTCCCGACATGGGCTCGTCCATGAGCAGAACCTTGGGCTTCCCGGCGAAGGCCCTTGCCACGTCCACCTTCTTCTGGAGGCCGTAGGGCAACGAGCCCACAGGCTTGTGTCTATAGGCATACAGCTCAAAGAAGTCGATTACTTCTTCAGCCCAACGCAGAGTCTCCACCTCCTTCTTAGCCCACTTTATCCACACCACGGAGCCCCAGAAGTCTAGAAACGTCTCCTTCTGGGCGGCTATGGCGCCAAGCATGACGTTTTCAAGCACCGTCATGTGTTTAAACACCTCGCTTGTCTTCTGAAACGTTCTTCCGATGCCCAGCTTCGCCCTTTTGTGAGGCGGCAGATGCGTAATGTCCCGCCCCATATACACCACCCTCCCAGCCTTTGGCTTGTAGAAGCCCGAGATGACGTTTAGAAGCGAGCTCTTGCCAGCGCCGTTGGGCCCCACTACGCCCAGCACCTCGCCCTCGTCAAGCCTAATAGATACATCCCTCAGCGCCCACACGCCTCCGAAGGCCAGCGAAACTTTCTCCACCGCGATCATAGGTACCGCTTCTTCCGCCTCCAGTACTTCGCCTCTTTGTAGCCGCCCTTAAGCCCCAGGTAAAACTCCTTGACGTCGGGGTTCTCCTTCAACGCCGACGCGGGCCCGTCCAACACCACGTGGCCGCCCTCTATTATGTAGCCGTAGTGCGCTATCTCAAGCGACATGGCCACGTTCTGCTCGGCGAGGAGGATGGTGATGCCTTCGTTCCGGTTTATATCTCTCAGGATGTGAAACAGGTCGTACACAGCCTTAGGCGAGAGGCCGAGAGACGGCTCGTCCAGCAACATAACCCTAGGCCTAATCATAAGCGCCATCCCTATGACCAACATCTGTTGCTCCCCTCCTGATAGGTAGCCTGCCCGCCTGCCCAGGAGCTCCTTAAGTCTGGGGAAGTACCGAAACACCAGCTCAGGCTCGGGGCTCTTCCCAAAGCGCCTAGCAGTGCGCGCTGCGAGTCTCAGATGCTCCTCCACTGTCATCTCCTCAAAAACCCTCCGCCCCTCCAACACGTGCAGAATCCCAAGCTTCGCCACCTCCTCAGGCGATTTATTGGTGATGTCCCTCCCTTCAAAAACCACCTTGCCCCTAGTCACCTCGGCCCGCTCCAGCCTGCCGACCCCGCTCACAGCCTTCAACGTGGTGGACTTCCCAGCCCCGTTGGGCCCCATCAACGCCACCAACCTCCCCTCCTCAACGTTTAAACTGACGCTCTTAACACCTAATATATGACGATCATAAATAACTTGGATTCTATCTACAACTAACATAGAAAAAAAGGATGATAAGTTTAAAAAACTTTTGCTATTCCCACTTAGCGCCGTAACGCGCGAAGTCGTCCTT
>JAJHQT010000038.1 GCA_020833205.1 Pyrobaculum sp. | reverse complement strand
TCACGAGACCTGTCTTTGGGATGGTAAGATCATCGCCTCGCTTTGCTGTGTAATGTGCCGCCACTTCGTTTATGCTTATGTTAACAGGAAATGCCGGCTTTGCGTCGTTAGCCCGTATGAACGCCTCAACTTTTTCACAAATTTCTAACACCGGGGTGCCAGGTTGCGTCAAATCTATTGCGTATCTAAGCGCCTTGTGCACCACATCGCCTACTTGCCGTAATATTCTGAGCATCGCTACAGATGAGGCTTGAGGTTTAAATCTATTGGAAGAGGAAAGAATTTTAAAGTTGAGTCTAGAGGGCAGCCATGGGAGCCTTAACCATAGTGGCTAAATACATGATCGTTGTGCAAATAGAGGTAAACGGCAGCGTTGACAAATCTGATATAATAGGTGCTATGTTCTCTCAGACAGAAGGGCTACTTGGAAAAGACATGGATTTAAGAGAGCTTCAGATGATGGGACGAGTCGGGAGGGTAGAGGTTGAGATAGTTGAGAAAAACGGCAAGACCAAAGCCAAGATATACATACCGAGCAACTTAGACCGATACGAAACGGCCCTAATAGCGGCTCTCATCGAGAGCGTAGAGAGAGTAGGGCCCTACCCAGCCTCGGTAAAGGTACTAGAGATTAGAGACCTACGCGAAGAGAAAAGAAAAAGAATTGTTGAGAGAGCCAAAGAGCTGGTAAAGTTAATAGAGGAGGAGATCCTCCCGGACACAAAAGAGATCATTGATAAGCTAAAAGAGGACGTCGCGAAGGCTGAGGTCATTGAATACGGCGCAGAGAAGTTGCCGGCGGGCCCCGACGTCGACAAATCTGACTCGATAATCATAGTAGAGGGAAGAGCCGACGTAGTCAACTTGGTGAAACACGGCTATAGAAACGCCATAGCTCTAGAGGGCATCAGCAAGGGGATACCGCAGACGATAGTAGACCTAAGCAAAAAGAAATCAGTCACAGTCTTCATCGACGGCGACAAAGGCGGCGAACTTGTGCTGAAAGAACTGCTGAAGGTGGCGCACGTAGACTACATAGCCCGTGCGCCCCCTGGCAAAGAGGTGGAACAGCTAACCGCAAAGGAGATAGCCAAGGCGCTTAGAAACAAAGTCACACTAGAAGAGTGGCTCGCACAGCAGAAAACAGGAGAAAAGACGGAGGTCCCCCCTCCTCAACCCACGGTGCAGCCGGCTGAGGCCATGCCTCAATTCCCCTTTGACATCTCCAAGAAAATAGAAGAGATGCTTGGCACACTTGAGGCGGAGGTCTACGACGCCAATTGGACGCTACTGAAGAAGATGCCGGTCAGAGAACTACCCGACTTCTTGGCGACGACAGGCGACTCCATATACGCCATAATTCTCGACGGAATAACCACGCAGAGGATAGTAGATCTAGCTACAAAGAAGGGTGTAAAAATTATAATCACTGCTAGGGTAGGCCCCTTGACTAAAGTACCTGAAGATATGAAAATAATTACTTTTGAACAATTAACTAAGAAAGTCCAGTAAAGTCTTTTCAGGACGACCTGTTTTGAGGTCGCTTTCCTTTACTCCGATAACCTCGGCGATCCTCAACGCCGCTGGTATGATCTGCTTCTCGATATAGTAATCTATGTCTATGGCCTTTATGTCATCTATAAGAATGTACGGCACGGCCCTCTGGGAGATCTTCTCTCCGCCTCTCACCACCACGTAGCCTATTGTCGTGCCTTTGCCGACCTTATAGCCGCGTTTCTTTAGAAGCAAGGCGGCGGCGACGTGAGGTGGGCGGACCTTATACTCGTCCAGCTCCTTATCCAAGGTCTTCCAAATAATGAGGTCTTCCAGATTGAACTCATACCTCTTCAACTTTTCGATGACATCTCTTACATACCTCACAACGCTTTGCCTTGCTTGGGCGAGGTCTCTAGACGTCAGGATAAGCTCAATCGTCTTCAGTTGCACCTCTTTAGCCAGTTCACACCAGTCGCCGCGAACCACCTCGAACCCCACTATGTCTATCCGTCCGTCTCTTAAAAGACCGGCGTACCTTTTCTTGGCCTCGGTGAAGAGAACCTTGGCGTAGTCTTTCTCCACCTTGATCTCAATCCCATGCCGCTCCTCTACGTACTTGATCAGTCTCTCCACGTCTCCCCCCTTCTTAACAAAAAGGCTGTCTGTGTCGCCATACGCCACAGTTATGCCGATCTTCTTTGCGTACTCTATGACGTCTCTTAAGATAGATCTGGCAAAGGCCGTGACAGACTCAGCCACCTCTCTCTTATACCAACGGGCCCCCACCCACCCCAAATAGCCATACATCGCGTTGGCCATGACTTTAAGCGCCTTCTGCCTTTCGTCGAGTATTCTATACTCAGGCGTGTCGGGCCTGTACTTCTTCATCTCCTCTCTAACCGCCTTCCTAAGTGCCACAAGCTCCCGCAAGACCTGGGGAACGAAGCCGACAGGGCTTTTCCTGAAGCGGTGGCCCACCTCAGGCGCGACTATGACGCCCTCCGGCGGGTCCGGTTCGCCTGGCTCTAGGTAAGTGTCTGGCGACAGGTTGTACTTCATCATCACGCTTGGATACATCGCCGAGAAGTCCAGTACCAGTATGTCGTCGTAGAGACCTGGCTTCGGCTCTAGGACGATGGCCCCTTTATACGGCTCGTATTCCCGCTCCTCCCTGTTAGGGGCCACCTCGCCCAGGCGGTACGCGTAGCGGAGGAGCATCCACTCCACCCTGTTGCCTACGCTGGCGGCTACCACCTGGTCAAGCGGCAGGCCAGACACCGCAGAGAGCTGGATGAGAAACGGCAGAAGCTTATCAGCAAGACCCAGCGTCGACCTGACGTCGTCCAGCACGTACTGCCTAAGCAACGGCCGCCTGCTGGGGTCGTTCCAATATTTATATATCTCGTGGCCAGGTATCAGGACGCGTTCTTCTCTCTTCATAACTCCGAAGTACTCAGCCACTCTGTCGAGAGTCTTTAACTTAATCTCGGGGAACTCCTCCACTATGTTGTAAAGATCGACGTTGGCCCTACCCACGAGAGACCAATGTCCGTATACGCTCTGCTGAGGCGCGCCGCCGAGTCTATCCACCCTAAGCGGGACCCCCACCACCTTCGCCCGCTCCGCCAGGTAAGGCCAGTCAAACTTGTTAGAGTTGTAGCCGACGATAACGTCGGGGTCGTACGTCTTTACAAACTCCACAAACCTCCGCAAGACCTCTTTGTCGTCTTTACCTGCGGCTTCAAACACCTCTTCGTGGCCGTCGTTGGTCTTGACGGCGAGCATGATCACGGGGTCCCGCGCCGGTTCAGGAGACCCCCTTTCGTTGTACACCTCTATGTCAAACGCCAAAACGCGGAGAGCCGGCGGGAAACCTGCCTCTACGCCTTTCCACTCCTTTACTACATATTGAGGGAGGTGTCCCAGCCTACCCGCCTCCTCCACCTCAGCCACATTCCAGCTACATGGTACGACCCCCTTGTCGATTAAGTAACGCATGTAGTAACGGATGTCGGCCTCGTACACGCCCAGAACCCCAGGGATTTCGCGCGCCACCTCCCTCAGCCTCCGCACATCCTCAGGCACCTTCGCCACCACTCTTAAAAATCTCCTAAGCCGCCCCAGAAACCTCCTCTCTACCACTTCCACCGTCTCCACAGGCGCCACGCGGGAAAGAGACGTCTTGACGACGTGTGCCTCGCAATCTGGACAGTCGATGTAGAAATACGGCCTAAAAGACCTATCTACAACCACCACTCTTTTCCCATCCTCCGAAACGGCGAAAATCCGTACCTCAGACACTCCGCCAACTACCGCATACGTCGCGTCTAAAGGCCAGACTCTTAACTCCACACTATTCAAGGAGAACATAAAAATATTATGTTATTCCAAAACTATGGAGACCATAAAGAGATGCCTAGAGACGTTGCCGAAGAAGCCGGGCACGGCCCATAGCTATATAATTGAGTGGCTAATGGAAAAACTGCGGGAGGTATGAAATTCTACCTTGGCATTGCCGTGTTTACTACAATCTACGCCGTAGCACTTACGTTGCTCGTCACGACAGAGCCGTCTTCGTTGCTTTGGAACGGCATCGTCGGCTTTATGTTGTCTTTATCGCTGGTGCTTTCTCTAGTTCCGGTGGCGGGCCCTCTGCTCTATGAAACAGCCACAAACGTATTGCTTAGTGCGTTGAACCCCCCCATAGACTTGTACTTCCTAGTGCTGTTTTTGAAGGCGGCGTCTTGGGCGCTGAATATTCTGTTTACGCTGTCGCTCTTGCTTTATGCACTTCAGATCAAGAGAACAGTTGCGCGCAAGATCATAAGGGCCTTGTTATCTTGATATTATGTACGTTCCTCTCTGATGTACGGCTTCGCCAGCCACCTCGGCGCCAGCGTTCTTAGCCGCGTCTTACTCATGGCAACTTGGACAACGACCAACACCGCCATAGAGGCGGCGTAAGGAACTACATTTAAGAGATGAGGAGACACCGCAAGATACCCCTGAAGGATATACACAAGCGAGATGAAAAGCGACGGCACCAGCGATGCGGCTATCGCCAACAACGGAGACCAGAGCGCGATCATCGCCGTGACGACGGCAAGAGTTCCCCAGCCCATGACAAGCGTATCAGACCAGCTCCCGTAGTACATCAACACGAGATACGCCCCGGCAGCTGAGGCGAGAAGACCCTCCACAAGCCCCGCGACTCTCCTCACGCTGTATACGTCGACGCCCATCAAATCCAGCGACGCGGGGTCGTCGCCGGAGGCTCTGATAGCTAGTCCAATCCTGGATCTGAGAAACAGATACACAGCCACCGCGACCCCCACGGCGGCGACGAAGACCTCGATGCCGTATATAGCCGGCTTCTCTATCGGCCTCCCCACCACGCCTCTGGCTACTTGCGACCCCAAGCCGTATCCCACCATGGTGAACGCAAAACCAAGCAGTATCTGATTTAGGGCGAGGTCGTTCGACAACACGTAGTAGAGAAGGTTGTAGAACGTGCCGACCGCAATAGCTGCCAAAAAGCCCCAAGGCGGCCCTACTACGGCGGCTACAGCCGCCGAGAGATACACAACGCCCTCAAGACCCAGGTTCAAGACGCCGGCTCGTTGTCCCACCACGGCGCCCAACGTCGCAAGGAGAATTGGCGCCGCGCTCTTCAAAGCCTCTGAAGCTATTGAGAAAAACTCTACCGCCATATCAACTTGTATCTGTACATGGTGTAGCCTGCCAGACCCCACGCCATGGCTGTGCCCACCAATGCATTTGCCACTAAGGCGGGGAGACCAGCCACTTTTAGATTTACGGCAACGACGTAGAGCCAAGCTATATAAAGAGAGGCGGCGACGGCGCCCAGCGGGTGGAGGCCCCCCAGCCACGCGGCGGAGATTCCGTACAGTCCAAACCCGGTGCTTACCTGTTGCAACGTCATGTAACGTCCGGCGTCTCTCGTCATAATTTCCAAGGCGCCGCCTATACCGGCAAAAACTCCGCTTAGGCCGAGGGCGGCTAGGATATATAACGACGGCCTTCCCCCGGCATATTTCACGACATCCTCTCCGGCAGAAAGGAGACGCATAGTAAGTCCTATGCGGGTTCTGTACAACAAGACCACAAACGCTAAGAGGCCTACGAGGAGCGTAGCGGCATAAAGTAGGCTAATATGAGGCGCCTCCAGAGTCACCACAAAGCCCTTCTTCGCGGGGTCTTTTAAGGGACCTTCGACGAAGTAGCGGGCTACCGAAACCGCGGCCAGCGAAGTGAGGAAGGTTGTCACAGCCTCGTTTATGTTCATAACCGCCCTCAACGCCGCCGGTATCAATACCCACCCGCCCGCCGCAAGCGCCGCAGACGCCACCGCCTCGGCTGGGCTACGTGACGAAATGGCGGCTAGGGCGCCTATAATCGCCTGCCCCTCTTGCCCTATGTTCCAGAGCCCCGCGCGGTAGGAGACCACGCCGGCTAAACTCACCACGCCAACCACCACAAAGACCCTGAGAAGGTAGCCTACGTCAAATACAGTGAGAGACCTAGCCGCAACGGCCAAGTCCCCGGTGAGTAAAAACACTATAAGAACTACCGTCGCCAAGGAGCCGAGAAACGCTATGGCATAATACAGCGGCGAGGGGTTTTCTCTCTGGACCAGCCTCATGCGGTCATCGCCTCGGCTATTTCATCTACATCAAAGGGAGGCGTAAAAGACGCCACGACCTCTCCCCTAGATATGACGTAGATTCTATCTGCTCTCTCCACAGCCTCCTCGACATCCTCAAGGCTCATCACCGCGCCGCCTTTAACCACGTTTCTTACAAGTGCGTAAAACTTCTCGGTCGTCTCTACGTCAAGTCCTCTGGTGGGATAGGAGGCAACTAAGATGTAGGGTTCTCTAAGCCATAGCTCGCGCGCCAGCAACATCTTCTGTTGGTTGCCTCCAGAAAGTGCGGCGGCTTTTGTACGGGGGCTTGGGAAATCTATGTCTAGAATCTTCTTCGCCTCGGCCAGCTTCTCCACGCACCCCTTTACGCACCTAATCTTAAAGTTATCTAACACGCTTAGCTCTTTAGCCAAGGCGCGGCTTCGGTCCTCTGGCAGATACGCCACGCCTCTCCTCAAAAACTCGTGAAACGGCTTGCCTGTGACGTCCTCGCCGTCTATGAACACCCTCCCGCTCTTAGGCCTTTTGAAGCCTGAAAGAAGAGCCATAAGCTCCTCTTGGCCGTTGCCTGCAACGCCTAGAACCACGACGAGTTCACCCCGCCGCACCTCTATGCTGGCTCTTCTTACCCTTTCGCCGCGGAGGTTCTCTGTACGGTATATTACGTCGCCTATGGAGGAGCCTCTAGACGCTCGACGCTGAACCACGCCTTGAAACATGGCCTCAAGCAGAACCCTCTCGTCAAAGGGCCTCTCGTAAACGCCCACCTTGCGCCCTCTCCGCAACACTGTGATCCTGTCGGAGACCTCCACAGCCTCCCTAATCTTATGCGTTACGAAAACCACCGCCTTGCCCAAGTCGGCGAGCCTCCTAACTATGTTCAACAAGGCCTTAACCTCTCTAGGACTTAGAAGCGCCGTCGGCTCGTCCATGAGCAGGATTTCGCTGTTCCTCGCAAGAGCCTTCACTATCTCCACGCGTTGCTTCTCGCCCACGGTAAGCTCCCACACGTACTTTTCAAGCGGAATCTCCACGCCGATCTCTTCTGCGATTTTCGCGGCGGTCTTCATCTCCACGCCGGCGAGTCTCAAGTTCTCTTCGACCGTGAAGGAGTCAACCAAGGCGAAGTGTTGAGATATAAGCGATATGCCTAGGCTTGCGGCGTGTTTTGGCGATTTTATAACAACCCGCCTCCCATTGAGAAGTATCTCGCCGCCGTCTGGCGTATAGACTCCATAGAGCAAAGAAATCAGCGTTGACTTCCCAGCGCCGTTCTCGCCGAGGAGTCCGTGAACCTCCCCCTTGTCAACCTCAAAATCTACTCCGTCCAAGGCGACCACACCTGGAAAAACCTTCTTGATCCCAACCGCCTTAAGGAGCATAAACGGTTAAGAGGGTTCTTTTAAGAGGGCAACTGTCCGTAGCCCTCGACAAACCAGTCCATGTTGTAGAGGTCGTCCTTGCTGAGCCTCGCCCTATCGGGCACTTTCACGTTGCCCTTAAGATCCTTTACGGGTCCCGTGAATGGGTCCCACACACCTTCGATTATCTCCCTCCGCCGCCGCTCAACGTAGTCCCTAACCTCGGCCGGCACGGCGGGGTTTAACGGACGGACTATGTCGGCAGGGTTCTTCCTATGATCATAGTAGGTGTAGGCGTTTTTCATACTCCACCAGTAGTCCCTAGGTCTCTCAGGGGGCCACTCGCTCCAGATGGACATCTCGCCGGAGACCCAGGCCAGATACGCCCTAATTACCATCTCAACATAGAGAGGCCCCCAGTTTACCACCTGCCCCGTGAGGTGCGCACGCGGACCGAACTGCGACATATCGCTGTAGTGCGAGAAAGACCACACGGCCCTCCCCCGTTTCTGGTAGT
>JAJHQT010000037.1 GCA_020833205.1 Pyrobaculum sp. | reverse complement strand
TATCATGTGGGCCCCGTCGTCCGGAAGACCGAGAGGGGGTGGGAGGTGATAAGCGCTGGCCCGACTACGTCGGCTAGGATGGAGGCCTTTGAGGCGGATGTAATTGAGAAGTTGGGGGTTAAGCTGGTGGTTGGGAAGGGGGGCATGGGTAGGAGGACTGCTGAGGCGATGAAAAAACATGTGGCGGCATACGCCATCTTTACCGGCGGCGCTGGCGTCTTGGCCGCGAAGGCGATTAAACGCGTCGTGGACGTGCACTGGCTCGACCTGGGGATGGCTGAGGCCATGTGGGTGTTTGAGGTGGAAGACTTCGGGCCGCTGACTGTAATGATTGATCCAACAGGGAGGAATTACTACGATGAGTTGCGTGAGGAGGCCAGGAGGAAGGTCGCAGATATCCTGAAGGCCATCGAGTGGTCTCATTGATATATTAAAACGGAGTTTTACCCTTGTGGTTTTCGATTTACTCCACCCGAAGCTGAGGGAGGCTATTAAGGAGCTCGGGTATCTCTCGCCTACGCCTGTGCAAAGCGCCGCAATACCTGTGATACTTTCGGGCGCTCACGTGTTGATTATTGCGCCTACTGGGTTTGGCAAGACCGAGGCCGCCTTGTTCCCGATCTTTACAAAGATGTTGGAGTCGCAGGGCGAGGGGGTCAAGGCGCTTTACATTACGCCTCTTAGGTCTCTTAATAGAGATCTACTGCGTAGGCTTTTTGTCTTGGCAGATAGGTTGGGTCTCTCCATCGCCGTTAGGCATAGCGACACTTCGGAGGCTGAGCGGAGGATTTTGGCGTCGCGGCCGCCTGATTTACTTATCACAACTCCCGAGTCTCTCCAGATCTTGTTGCTACATAGGAGACTCAGGCGCAGTTTGAGGAACG
The DNA here is from genome assembly GCA_020833205.1 of Pyrobaculum sp. The sequence goes on along the minus strand of JAJHQT010000037.1, from coordinate 7,783 downwards.
TGCGTTTTGTAGTTGTTGACGAAGTCCATGAGCTCGTTGGTAGCAAGAGGGGGGTCCAGCTTGCGGTTGGGCTTGAGAGGCTTGTGGAGCTTGCGGGGGAGTTTCAAAGAGTTGGGCTTTCTGCGACTGTAGGCGATCCGAACCTTGTGGCGGGTTTTCTAGGCGGCGTGGGGAGAAGGGTGGAGGTGGTGGATGTTTCCGGAGAGAAAAAGTACGAGATCGACGTAGTTCTGCCGACGCCTACAGACGAGGATTATGTAGATGCCGAGAAGTTCGACGCGACGCCTGAGGCCGTGGCTAGAGTGAGGAAAGTGGCCGAGTATATAAAATCGGCTAGAGGCGCCGTGTTGATCTTCACAAATACACGCGACGGAGCCGAGTTTCTTGCTTCCAGACTTAAACACCACCTAGGCGACTTAGTTGAGGTGCATCACTCATCTCTTTCCCGTGAACATAGAGTGTCTGTTGAGGAGAAGTTGAAGCGGGGCGAGTTGAAGGCTGTGGTTGCCACGTCTAGTCTTGAACTGGGCATAGACATCGGCGACATTGAGCTGGTCATACAGTACGGCTCGCCGCGGCAAACTTCTAAGCTAGTCCAGAGAGTAGGAAGAAGCGGACACAGAGTTGGCCAGACTTCGCGAGGTATTGTGGTAGCCTCCGACTTTGAGGATCTGTTGGAGTCTGAGGTTATCGCGGAGAGGGCGATGAACAGAGTGTTGGAGAGCGATGTGGAGTATCACGAAAACGCGCTTGACGTTCTTTTACACCAGGTGGTGGGAATCGCGCTTGAGGCTGTGGCAGACGGGAGGGAGATAGACCTAAGTCATGTGTTGAGGATTGTGAAGCGTGCTCACCCGTATAGAAACCTCACAGAAGACGACCTCAAACTCGTGCTGGACTTCGCAGAGAGGCATCGCCTCCTCAGAGGACTAAGGCCGAGAAAAGGCAGTATAAAGTACTACTTCGAGAACGTGTCCACAATACCTGACGAGAAGAAATACAAGGCCGTGGACGAGTCCACCGGCAAGCCTGTCGGTGAATTAGATAGGGAATTTGTATTTTCCATAGAGCCCGGGACAAAGATTGTGTTGTCTGGCAGGGTGTGGACCTTTGTTAAGCGTGAAGGAGACGTGGTGTACCTCTATCCAGACTACGACGTGATTGGGGCGTTGCCTGCTTGGCTTGGCGAACAAATCCCAGTTCCGTACGAAGTTGCGCAAGAGGTTTGTCGCAGACGTGCAGAGGCTCTGAGAGCTCTTCTGCGCGGCGAGGGAGAGCTTCCTGTGGATCTAGACGGCGTCAATGAAGAGATCATACCAGAGCCTGGCAGACTCCATATACACATAGTGGGCAATAAATATGTTGTAGTGCACAGCTGTCTTGGTTCTAAGGGAAATGAAGCCCTGGGTCTCTACTTATCGCATGCCCTTTCTGGGTACGTAGGACCTGTGGGGTATCGAGCCGATGCATATAGGGTCTTGTTGATATTTCGAGATTTTGTCCCTTTACAAGCTCTTGACGAGGTGTTTAAGAAACCTCTGCCCTTCGTATATAAGACGCTTAGAAATGCCGTAAAGAGCTCTAGGATGTTTAGGTTTAGGTTTTTCCAAGTGGCTAGACGAACAGGTCTTGTGTCTAAGGACGCCGAAGAAGTCCCTGCCAAACTCGTTGACGCGTATCTAGACGACTTGCCAGGTCTGGAGGCGCTTAACGAGATCTTTGTCGAGAAACTGGATGTAAAAGGATTAGCTAATTTGTTAAAGGTAGTAGAGAGGGAGGGCCTAGTCGTAAGGCGGCTCTCGAGGCCAACGGCCTTAGAGAGGCCGATTCTAGAGGAGGCTCTGCGGCTTGATTTCTCGTTTAGAGGTCTCTCTAGGGAGTCGCTTGCTGATCTTGTCCGTCGGAGGATTATGAACAAATACGTCACTTTGCTATGTCTTAACTGTGGGTGGTCTATGGTGACGAGGGCGTCTATGCTTCCCGACGATATATACTGCCAGAGATGTGGATTAAGAACTTTGGCGGTTCTAAAAGGCATCGACTTAGAAAAGGCCAGGCATGTCTTGAACAAATATCGGCTAAGGCAGAGGATGAGTCCAGAGGAGCGGAGGGTTCTAGAGAAAATTCAACAAAGCGCATCTCTAGTGCTGGAGCACGGCAAGATCGGCGTCTTTGTCCAGTTGGCGCATGGCGTGGGTCCGAAGACTGCATTGAAAATATTAAACAAGGTCTTCGAAGGTGATGATCTCTGGCTTGCCATTTTAGATGCCGAAAAACAGTTTGCGTCGACCAAGGCCTTTTGGGATTAGCTACTCAACGCCTTTGGCTTTTAGAAATTCTTCGAATAAACGTTTTGCCCGTTCTGCCACTGGTCCTACGCCTTCTACTCCTATTTCGCTAACTCGTACCTTGTCGCCTATAAGGACGGTGTTTGTCTCCTCTACATATTTAACCATGCCGGGGAACACCTTCTCTGCATATTTGGCGAATTCTCGTAGGTCTATTCGTCTTTGTATGCTGTCTATATGGATTATATACCTATACATTATGAAGATTCTGTCATATTTCTCGCCGGTTTTCCCCACAGCATTAGAAAGAACGATATTGAGTTGTGTGTCCACTGCGTGGAGGACGCCTCTGTAGATCTCTCCATTTGATAAAACTACTTGAACTTCTCTTCCAATTACGTTGTTTAGCTCGGCTACAAATCGTTTATTGGCTTCTGCAAGTGTTGAAGCCATGGAAGAAGTGGGTCTTAGGTATTAAAAACTTATAGGATTTAGCCAGCCTTGGTGGGGTCTGCCTCGTCGAAGTCTTATCAACACAGTAGTTACGTGAAGTACTACAAGACTCCTATATAGACCTTTTCGCCTATTTTCAGTGGAAGCTCCTTTTTGATGTCAAGTTGCAGGCCTCCAATGGAGATCCGCGTTATTCCTTCTCCTATGTAATATACTAAACCCCATGCATATATTTTATATTTTTTGAAGTTTTGATCCTTTTCTTTGTGTATAACTAATTTGATAATGTCTCCTTTCGATAGCTCTATTCCTAGTTTATCTAGCGGCATTTCTAGCACAACCTCTACGTCGCCCTTTAAAGTGATGACGTTAGGCGTATCGCTACTTACGTCAACGACTTTTAACGAAAATTCCATGCCGCCTATCTTGGTTTCGGTATAAAAATATTGATGGAGTCTTCACAAAAAATTTGGATCTACTCTCTCTTCACAGAATAAGATATAATCTGTCTGTTTAATACATCGAAAATTCAATTGACACATGATCTGTCCATATTGTAAGTCTGACAAAATTTCGCTGAATGAGAATGGCGAGTATGTATGTACCGAGTGCGGAACGGTGCTCGGCTTTGAACTCATGCCGCCTAGAGTTAAATTTGAGGCCCCGTTAAGGAGGGAGAGCCGCCTCCTTATGTATCTTGAAAAAGAGACTAAGGAGACCATTAAGAAGAGATATAGCGAATTAGTGAGGTTCTACTTAGCTAAGGTAGTCAGAGAACTCGGCCGCCCAGAGCTTGAACAAGTGGCGTGGTCGATGTTTACGACATTCGACAAGAGAGTTTACCAAGGCAAAAACCCAAGAGTCATAGCGGCGGCCTTGGTATACCTGGCCGCCGAGAAATCGGGATTCCACATCTATAAGCAACAAATAGCGGTGATCCTAAACATCAGTAAATTCACCATCAGAGACACGGTCACAAAGCTCAGACGCCATGTATGACTTAACGTCTCTACTCACTAGGCTTTTAGAATGTATAGAGTGCAAGTATTCATGTCGCGAGAAAGGGCTATGCGTCTTCTCGAAAGAAGAGATCGATAGCGTGGTCGCCTTGGCTTCTCGAATATTCCGACGAGACGTCGACGCGACGTTGCAGACGCGTTATGAGCTTTTTACAAAGATAGACGAAGAGATCGCACTCAAGGCCACCCTCGCCACGATAGGTCTACTAGACGTTGCGGAGTTTGTAGAAGACGAAGAGGTGGAAGACATTCTGCTAATCCCAGGCAGACCAATCTACGTCACTACGAAGAGCGGCAAATACAAAACTTCAAAGGTCGCGGAGATGTCCTTGATAAGAAGCCTGCTGAGGCTGGCCCATATGAAGGGTGTGGAGTTAACCACGGCGAACCCCTCGTTGAGGTATGGCCTGAGATTGGGCCCTATTAGGATACGTATTTCGTTGGATCTACCTCCCATAGTGCCCAGCCCGCAGGCTTATATCCGTATACACAGGGGAAAGATCACTATACGTCAGCTGTTGGAGAACGGCTTTATGACCCGCGAACAACTGAGCCGGATATACAGCGCATTAAAAGAAGGCAAACACATAGTTGTAACGGGGCCGCCAGGTAGCGGCAAGACAACTCTGCTTGTTGCGCTTGACGACTTAATACCGGCCAACCTACAAAGGGTCTATATCGATGAGGCGGACGAGTTCGAGTATGACCCTGACAAAAACCAGATCAAGATTATAGACGTAAACAAGGTAAGGCAGATTTACGCCTCTTTAAACAGAAACATCGACGTGGTGTTAATGGGCGAACTGCAGTACGAGGACCACTTCCACGCTTTCAGACTCGCCACCGAAATAGGGCTGCAGACACTCGCTACGATGCACTCCACGACTATAGACGACGCGTTGAAGAGACTGGAGAAATACGTCGAGGTGAAGAACATGGCCGTTGTACAGCTTGCAAAACGCTACTCAACAACCATAGAGAGGCGGGTGGCGGAGATATATGTTAAGTGACTACATTGCTTATAGAATACAAGAACTCCACGAAAGAGCTTACAATAGACTAGTCTTAGTGTTGGCCTCATCTTCTTCGGTGGGCGTGCTTCTGAGCGGTTTGGCTCTGTTTGTCAACTCCTCTCTTAAGCATCTCGCAGTTGCGGTCTTCGTATTCGGCATAATGCTCGCCGAGAGAATACACAAAAAGACGCTGGAAAAGATGCGGAAACTTGTGAAAAACCCGGAGGCCGAGATGGTGGCGAGGGGCTACTTCGCTGTGTTGAAAGACCTTTACACAAAGGACCACCTAATCCGCAGAATGCTCACCGAGCCGCAGATCGAAGACCCCGTCATCAAAAGGGAGAAGAAGACCGTGTCCGCCGCGGCGCGCTTCTTCGAGGCGCGCTACGCCGCCCTGAAGACGCGCACCAGGATTGTAATAACTGCGACGTCTATATCTATAATGCTTCCCCATCTTGTCGTGCTTAGAGACGTGGTGACCGCCGTAATAATGATAGGCGTGTTGTTGATAGCGAGAAAAATCCTCTAAAAAATTTAGTCGAATTCTTTCTTCTCCTCGCCTTTCTCTCCTTCTTTTTCTTTCTTCTCCTCCTTCTCAAGCTTCGAGGCGGCGATTATTTCGTCGATGCGCAGTATCATCGAGGCAGCCTCTACGGCTACCTTTAACGCATTAAGCTTTACGGTAAGAGGCTCAATGAGCCCGAGCGCCATCATGTCGACGACTTTGCCTTGATATACGTCTAGGCCATATCTCCAGCCGTCAGACTGCTCATGTTTGTGCGTCAGTTCTGTTAAGATGTCGATGGGGTCAAGACCTGCGTTCTCCGCCAGGGCCTTCGGAATGGCCTCAAGCGCCCTTGCGAAGGCCTCTACAGCGTATTGCTCTCTTCCGCCGACCTTAGGCGCAAACGCCCTAACGGCCTTGGCGGTCTCAACCTCCGCGGCGCCACCGGCCGGCAGTATGTACGGCTCCTCTACAACGTCAGCCACCACAGACAAGGCATCGTCCAAGTTCCGCTCGGCCTCGTCCACTAGGCGCTCAAACCCGCCTCTCACCAAGATTGAGACGGCTCTCGGGTTTTTACACTGCTCTACAAACACCATCTTTTCGTCGCCGACGCGTCTCTCTTCTACGAGTCCAGCGAAGCCTAGGTCTGCCTCGGTTAAGTCCTCAATGTTGGTCACCAGCCTAGCGCCAGTGGCTCTCACCAGCTTCTCGATGTCGCTACGCTTGACACGTCTCACTGCAAGTATACCGGCCTTGGCTAGATAGTACTGAGCAATGTCGTCAATGCCCTTTGTAGTGAAGAGAGCAGTGACGCCAAGCGACTTGAGCTTATCCACGTAATTCTTGAGGATACGCTCCTCCTCCTCTAGGAACGCCCTCATCTGAGTGGGGTCGTTTATTCTAATCTCGGCGTCTATTTCGGGCTTCTCCACCTCCAGCGGCGCATCAAGGAGGGCAATTTTGGCGTTGACAACCCTCTTCGGCATGGCGGCGTGAACCACCTCCTTGTCAACTATTATACCATAGACAAGTTGTGTATCTAGGAGGGAGCCTCCGTGTTTCTTTACGATCTGGATATTGTCGAGATCGACATACCACTTGCCGTTCCTCTCCTCGGCCACCTGCAACACTGCCTTCACAGCCAAGTCGGCGAAGTACTCTTTAACAGTCTCGGAAATCTTCCCACCCATTGAAGTCATTGCTATCTTCTTTAATGTGTCTGTATCGGATCTGTTTACAGGCACAGCGACTTTACGCAAGTGGTCGATAGCCACATCGAGAGCCTTCTTAAAGCCGCTCACCACGACTGTTGGGTGGATGTTCATGTCGAGGAGCTTCTGAGCCTCCTCAAGCAAGGCGCCTGCCAACACAACTGCGGTGGTGGTTCCGTCGCCGGCCTCCTCCTCCTGCGACTTAGAGATCTCCACTAGGAGCTTGGCGATGGGGTGCTGTACGTCCATCTCGTCCAGTATAGTGGCGCCGTCGTTGGTGATAGTTATATCGCCAAGCGAGTCGATGAGCATCTTATCCATACCCTTCGGGCCAAGCGTCGTCCTCATGACCTCGGCGATGGCTCTGGCAATCATTATGTTAAGTCTCAAAGCCTCTTTTCCAAACGCCCTTTGCGTACCTTCTTTCAATACGAGCACTGGTACGCCTCCTATCTGAGTTAATACTGCTTGACTCATGGCTTGACAAAAATTGTGTATATAAAAACTTTTCCGCGTTAGAGGCCTACAACAGATCGAGCGTCCTAGCCAAGGGCACCGCAGAGTCTTCCCCTACGAAGATTGTGTCTTCATACTGTGCCACGAAGCCTCTTGTCCTCTCAACGAGGACCTCGTATCCGTGTAACACCCCAGCCTTGAGGGCCATAGCGATTGTGTTGTCGTCTAGTTGCGGAAACCAACGAGGTGTAAACGGCAGGGGCCCTGCCTCGGAGCTTACCACGTCTATCAACGGCTGGAAGACCTTATGCCGCATTTTCGCGAGACGGAATATCGTAATTTCTTTTCCGTCTACCACGTAGCCTTCTCCGTTGGTTGAGAAAGGCTCTATGGCGTAGATATCGCCGGGGGAAAGAGTTTGAGACGCCGATTTGTCCGGGTAATTCGGGATTACATAGCCGGCATGGAGGAGGTACCGCTCAATCTTATGGCCGGTGAGGTTATATACGGGCTTAAAGCCGTAGTTTTTAATAACGCGTTCCACGGCGTCGCCTATTTGCCACGCCTTGACTCCCGGCTTGACCGTATTTACGGCAACCTCTAGGGCGGCCCTTGCCGCCTTTGCCAAATTCACAAAGACGGGGCCCAGGGCCACTGTGACAGCCGCGTCGACGATATAGCCGTCGCGATGAGCCCCTATGTCGATCTTCACGAGACCTGTCTTTGGGATGGTAAGATCATCGCCTCGCTTTGCTGTGTAATGTGCCGCCACTTCGTTTATGCTTATGTTAACAGGAAATGCCGGCTTTGCGTCGTTAGCCCGTATGAACGCCTC
>JAJHQT010000036.1 GCA_020833205.1 Pyrobaculum sp. | reverse complement strand
TGCGGCGGAGTTCGTGGAGCGCATACTCAGAAGGGCGGAGGAGGCGGGCGAAGACGTCTACGAAAAAGTCAGAGAAATCATAGAGAAGGGCAAGGCAAGAGGCTCTTTAACGCTAAAGGGCTTAGAGAAGAAGGTTGAGGTGAACGGCGAGACATATGTCGTGAAGGTGATAGACGGGAGCGCCGAGATTGAGGAGAGTTGGGGCGACAAACTCCTCTTGAGGATTAGGATAACGGCGGAGGTCAACAGCGTACAACGCGACTATGAGATTACGTACAGCAGACGTAAAACTGACGACGCGGCCTTGGGCTTCGCCGTAGCGAGGGCAGACGCCCCCGGCGGCAGGGAGGCAGACGCGGAGAGGTTCTCAGCGCTGATTAAGGCCCTGACGGGCAGGGAGCCGAAGGTGTACCGGAAGAGCGACGGCAAGATAGAGATCGTGTGCGGCAGGGGACACCTAGACGACTTCGCCCGCTACGCCGAGCTGGCGGACGCCATAGAGGAGTGGCTAGAGAAGACGGGCCAGTAGTAGCTACGAAAAATGGCCACATAAATCCTCAGAAGCCACGGCCAAACGGAGATAAAAAGATATAGCTATATCCAAAGACAGAGTCGGTGAGGCGTTTCAAGACCGAGAAGGACAGCGACTACTTCAAGGTGGTAGATGATGCCATAAACGCGTATACCTGGGCCGCCATTGTGAAGCTTCAGGAGAGGGGCGTAGTGAGGGATGTGCTAGGGCCCGTGGGGCAGGGCAAGGAGGCAAAGCTGATTCTCGCCAAGAGGAACGACGGCTATGTGGTGTTGAAGGTGTTCTACCCAGTGCCCGTGAGGTTTGTGAAGAGTAGATACAGCTACATCTTGGGCGACCCTAGGTTTAGGGGGCTGAAGATAAGCGACCAGCTGCACCTAGTGGAGGTCTGGTGCCGGAAGGAGTTCGGCAACCTCTCCCGCGCCTACTCCGCCGGAGTCCGCGTGCCGAGGCCCTACGGCTTCTACCGCAACGTAATTGTTATGCAGTTCGTCGGCGTAGACAGAAATCCCGCTCCCCTTCTGGCTGAGGTAGGGCTTGAAGGCATAGACGACATAGATCACGTGTTCTACGAGGTGGTGAAAAACTTGGAGAAGACCTACGTCGCGGCTGGGTTGGTGCACGGCGACTTAAGCCCCTTCAACATACTTTACGACGGCGAAAACCCTTGGTTTATCGACTGGGGCTCTGCCGTGAGGCGAGGCCATCCCAAGGAGCTGGAGTACCTAAGACGGGACGTGGAGAGGGTGTTGGAGTTCTTCGGCAACCCCGTCCCGCTCCAAGAGCTGTTTAAGAGACTTGTGGAAAGGGGGGCTTGGCGTGGTCGTGTAGACGTGGATGAAGAGGGGTGGCTACTGGTCGGCGGCCGCCGCCTCTTGGAATAACTGCATGCCTTTGCGAAACGCTGCCTGGTTTCTCTCGTCTAGACTAGACGGCATAGGCAAGCCCAGGAGTTGGGACAGAAAACCCAACATCACAGAATTCTCGTAGAGGGCGGACCCGAGTTCCAAGGCGGCGTCGTAACACGGCACTACGTACGACTTAGGCCAACTGTTTTTGATAGCCTCTATCAACTCCCCCAGGTCATACCACCTCCCAGGCGGCTGGATGACTCTTTTATTCACTAACAAAACAGCCCCCGGCTTTAGGTAGCGGTAGGCTCTAACCGCTTCCAGCGCCTCCAGCGCCACGACGAAGTCGGCGCCGCCCTCCTCTACTATGGGGGCGTAAACCTCTTTTCCGAATCTTACGTGGACCTCCACCGAGCCCCCTCGTTGACTCATTCCGTGGACTTCTGCGATGCGTACGTCGTACCCCTCTGCAAGCGCCGCCTCGCCTATCCACCTGGCCAACGTCAACACGCCCTGGCCCCCGACCCCTACGATGACTATGCTTGTCGCCATAGCTCTAGCCACTGCTCTCTCCTCCCCTCAACCACAAACGCCCCAAAGGGACACACCTCTGCACACATGCCGCAACCCACGCAGAGCGACGGGTCTACATACGCTTTTTTATCCGGCCGCTTTGAGATGGCGCTGCACCTTAGAAGGTTGTAGCAAAGGCCGCAGCCGGTGCATTTGTCCGGGTCGACGCGGTATTTAGGAAGCTGAAGACCCGCCCTCCTCGCCTTTCTCGTCGCGATTAAGGTACAAGGCCTTCTGGACACCACAACCGCCGGCTTGCCTGTCTTCACCACCTCCACAGCCCTCTTCACCACGTCTATTGACTTTTTGATGTCCACGGGGTCTATTACAAAGGTGAGGAGGCCCAAAGCTTCGGTTATCTTCTCCACAGGCACGGCTTTGCTGGGGCTCGGCTGGCCGCCAGTCATGGCGGTGTACGCGTTGTCCATGACCACTACGAGGATGGGGATCTGTCTAGTCACGACGTCGATAAGTTGCGGCAACACGGCGTGGTAAAAGGTGGAGTCGCCCACGGTGGCTACTACGAACTGTCCTCCGGCGACGGCTATGCCGGAGCCCAGCCCCACGGAGGACCCCATGTGGGTGAGCAAGTCCTGCTGGCCCATGTTTATGCCGAGAGAGTAGCAACCTATGTCGCCAGACCACACCGGGTTGAGACCGCTGGTTGCCACTCTGAGGATGTAGAAAGTGCCCATGTGAGGGCACCCAGGACAGAGAGCTGGTGGCCTCGGCGCAGGCTCTAAAGGCGCCTTAACAGGCTGGGGAGGGGCATATGGGATGTCGAGGGCCTTGGCCAAACCTGCCGCCACCTTGCCTACGTCCAGCTCGCCGTATTTCGGAAAGAAGCCCTCCAACTTGCCCTTGGTCGCGACCCCCATGGACCTGAGTTGAAGCTCAACTACGGGGTCGCCCTCCTCGACCACCACGACGGATTTAGCAAGTTCCGTAATCTTCCGGGGGACCGGGACAGACATCCCCAGCTTCACGACCACGGCCCTGATCTTCAGCCGCTTTACGGCTTCCTTAACGTAGTTGTAGGCAACGCCGGAGGTGACGATGACCACGTCGCCGGAGTCCTCCGCGGTCATATACTCGCCGGCTATGTCTATTATCTTCTCCCACTTCTCCACCAGCTCTTTCTTCCTCTCCCTGGCGTTGGCTGGCACAAGCGTAAACCTCTTAGTATCTCGCGTAAATCGGCCCCGTTTAGGCGGGGCCGGCGGCTCTAGCTCCACAGGCGCCCTGACGTGGCTTACCCTAGTCACGCTTCTCATCAACACGGGATGTCTCAACCTTTCGCTGAGCTCAAACGCAGTCTTAGCCATCTTGTAGGCCTCGGCGGGGTCGCCGGGCTCTAGGACAGGTATGTACGACTGGAGTCCGTACCATCTGGTGTCTTGTTCATTTTGTGAAGAGTGCATCCAGGGGTCGTCGGCGGACACGACGAGAAGACCCCCCACCACGCCTGTATACGCGGCGCTGTGCAGCGGGTCGGCCGCCACGTTTAGTCCCACATGTTTCATGGCCGTTAAAGCCCTGGCGCCGGCGAGGGCAGCGCCGTAGGCCAGCTCAAGAGCCACCTTCTCGTTAGTAGCCCAGTGGACAAACCGGTCTTTAAACTCCTCCAGCGTTTCTATTATCTCGGTGGAAGGCGTGCCGGGGTATGCGGTAGCCACCGCCACCCCCCCGCTTAAGGCTCCGTAAGCAATAGCCTCATTGCCGAGAAGAAGCAGACGCATATGTAATTAGTCATATATAGTTTATAAAGCTTTCAATAGATAGAAGACACAAGGCTTAAATATTCGTGCCATATCAAGCGGGATGCGGTTTTGCCCCAAAGACGGCACTTTAATGGTTCCGCAGAAAAAAGACGGCACGACCGTGTTGAAGTGTCCTAAGTGCGGTTACGAAATTAAACTCACCGAGAAGACCAAGGAGGCGTATAGACAGAAATCGGAAGTGGCTGAGGAGAAGAGGAGAGGCGTAATGGTGGCGGGGGAGAGGAAGGTTGAGTACGACAAAGAAGAGATGGAGGAGCTCCGGCGTCAGCTACTTGAGAATCTCCAAGAGTCTGAGCGGGAAGGGGACTAGCTCAGCCTGGTTCAGGACCAGTCATCCTTCAGTAGCCGTCTCTCATCACGCTCTTAGGCGTACAAAGATTTAAGAGGGCGACAGATAGTAGTTACAATGGTTAAATATCTAAAGGCTGAGTTGATCAGCATAATTGAGACGGTGGACTCATATGGGCAACTTGTCGGCATTATGCTCATAGGCGCCGAGGAGTGGGGCGACAAAGCCGTCCCCATAATCATAGGGGCGGCGGAGACTTTATCCATCAAGAAGGGGCTTGGCGACGTGGATTTTCCACGTCCACTTACCCACGACCTCTTTATCGACGTAGTAGAGACTCTGGGGGCCGCCGTTGAGAAGATAACCATCGACGCGTTAGTCTCAAATACATACACGGCCACTATATACATCAAAGACAGAGAAGGGAAGGTCTACACCTTCGACGCGAGGCCGAGCGACGCGGTGGCCATAGCGGTGAGGGTAGGCGCCCCCATCTATATAGCAGACACCTTAGAGAAACATGCAGAAGACGTGAGTAAATACATAGCGCCGCCCAGCGGAAAAATTACAGAGGACTAACCCCGCCGGCTCCCGTCTTGTCTAAGGGTGGTTTCAATAATCTGGAGCGCTCTTACAATTTCATCTAACGTATTTTTCAGAGTGAGGAAGTCCTCCGGCTTTTCCACCATATACCTCACCTGGATGTGCCACCGCCCCCCTACGCAGAGGTGTCGTATCTCCATGCCGTCTGGAAGATCTACGTCGTCGGGTCTCAACGCGTCTATGAACTTACAATCTAGAGGTGTCGCTACTCTACTCTCTACTTCTTTCATAGATCTTTAGAAAATCTGCATATTTCCCGCTCTCCACATAAGTGACGAGGTGTGTGGGGAATTGAAGCGTCTGTCCAACCTCAGCGAGCGCCTCTGCCATCTTCTTTAAACCAGCTCTCTGTCCAGGCGGCGGGATTACGGCTATAACCGAGCCGCGGGGAGTCTCGTGACGCAGAGCTACCCAGTCGCTTAGCTTAAGGTAGTAGGACAGGTAGGGCGGTATTTTATAAACGTAGAAGGAGTTGGAGACAGACACAACGCCTTCCTTAACCCTCTTTAAGACCGTGTAGAAGGTCTCGGCAAAGTTAAACACATATACGTCTATCTCTTTGTCGACGAAGCCGGCCACATCGGCCTCAAGTCTCGCCGCCAAGTCTGCAGGCCTAAAAGCCGGCGAGTAGGGCCGCACAGCCTTGTCTAAAATCGCGGTGTTGAAGCCCTCGTTAAAGACGGCGCCGAGAGCCCAATCGAGAAGAGAGAGGACCTCCCCCTGTGTCATAGAGCCGATGAGCTTCCCATCTTCCACCTGACGTCCAGTGACGCCTGGCACCACCGGCAACGTGGAGAGCGAAAGAGCCTTCCTCGCCGGCAACGAATCTAGAAACGGGAAAACTACTGAGAGCCGCTCATCCCACTTCAAGATCTCCCTGGGAAACTGACATTTATACTCGCAGTAATCTACGCTCCAGGCGTAGTGCCCCACGTAGAGAGCCTTATGTATATATTCCTCCAGCGGCGACAGAGTCTGGATAATCACCGCCGCGTAGTAACTCAAAGAGTTAAACTCCCCGGAGTATTTACTCTCGTCTATACCCACCTCGTTCTCTGTTATATACATCCCATCGCATCTAAAACCCACACAGACGCCGACCTGCGGCGGCCAATCCACCACTGCCACGTGCACAGTCTCGCCCAAGGCGGCTGCCAGGGCGTACGCCGCCATGTAGGCATCTACTGATCTTCTCGCGTATATCGTCAAGGGGTTTTGTTTTAAATATTCCAACACCCTGTCGATGTGGTCGATGACGAAGTTACGAAACTCCACGCATATACACTAACCGGCTTTTTAAAGAGTTAGGCAGCTAAGTGGGACAAGGCCTGTGGATTATAGACAAAGTCCTTTGGCAACTTGCCGGTCCTCTTGTAATACTTCACAAGCCGGTGGATTTTAGACTCAACCAGCTGCAACCCCCTTCTCGACGCCATATCCTTTGGATGCTCCTCTAGGTGCTTCCTAATCCTCAACGCCCTACGGATCAAATTAAGCAGATCCTCCGGAAGCTCTTGTTTGATTCCATGCTCCTCTAGAATCTTTGTGAGCCTCTTCCCAGTTATGGGCTCAACGAGAGGTATGCCGTATTGATCTCTTAGGATTATGCCAATTTGCGAAGGCCGAAAGCCGCGGCGTGCCAACTCCACCGCCAATTGCTCCACCTCATCTGGACTATACTGAATCCAAGTGGGTACAGTGGGGTGAGCAGGCCTCGTGGAGCGCGACCTTCCCTTCTTTCCACGAGATCTATGAGGCACGCCGCCACTACTCCAGCTGTTTATAAACTTTCCAACCTAGAGCCCCGCCCCGTAGGGCGGAGATGAACGTCTAATTCGTACAGAGCGCTTCTCCACAGCGCCAGCCCGAGGCGCCGAGGGGCGGGGCTGGCGGCGGGTCCGTAAGTTTTTAAAGAGCTGGGGGGCTTGGGGCGTGGCGGAGCCGCCTCCGTGGCTTTGGGACCTTCCCCTCATAAGTTTATATAATGCTGATATCATTGGGTTTATGTATGACGTACCCTTCGTGGCTACGCCCGAGGTGGTTGTCCGCAGGATGCTTCAGCTGGCCCGGGTTAGACCCGGGGAGGTGCTGTACGACTTGGGGTCGGGGGATGGGAGGATTGTAATAGCCGCGGCCAAGGAGTTCGGGGCCCGGGCTTTTGGCGTAGAGATCCGGAGGGACCTCTACGAGCAGTCCACGGCCCGCATAAAAGACCTGGGGCTTTCAGACAGAGCGACGATTATAAACGCCAGCTTCTACGACGTGCCTCTTACAGACGCCGACGTGGTCACTATGTACCTCCTTACCACGGTGAACGAGAGACTTAAGCCAAAACTAGAAAAGGAGCTCAGGCCGGGCGCCCGGGTGGTTACTCACGACTTCGAGGTGCCGGGGTGGCGTCCTGTGGTGGTTGAGGAGGTGTATGAAGAGTGGCGTAGCCACAAGCTTTTTCTCTACAAGATACCTGGCAAGGAGATCCCGATACCCGGCAAGGCGGTGGCTTTAAACGACAGGTGGCTTAGGCAGGTGGCCGAGCTCGTGGACGGCGTGCGTTCTTTAGATGAGATTGCGGCTAAATTAGGCGTCACGATTAGGCAGGTGAGGGAGGCGGTGGAGGAGCTGAGGAAGTTTGGCGTCGTGGAGGAGGTTAAGATCGTTAAATGAGGGAGGTTGTAGAGCTCTACCGAAGGATCGGCGGCTTTCAAGCGCTTCACGTCGCCGAGGCTTACGACGTGTTGAAAGAGGCCGTGGAGGAGGCTGATCTCCGGTTCTTTTCCTTCACCGGCAACTTAGTCGCCACAGGTCTGAGGGAGGTCATCGCGGAGGCTGTGAAGAGGGGGCTTTTCAACGTGGTGGTAACTACGGCGGGCGCCTTAGATCACGACATAGCGAAGGCAATGGGGGCGAGGTACATGCCGGGCTCCTTCGACCTCGACGATGTGGAGCTGGCGAGGAAGGGGCTCCATAGGCTGGGCAACGTGGTGATGAGCAAAGAGGAGTACGGCCCCTTCGTGGAGAGGTTTGTGCTCCGCTTCTGCGAGAGGCTGTGGGGTAGATCCGTAGCCACCTACGAGCTGGCGTATGAGCTGGGCAGAGAGATGCCGGAAGACTCTATGCTAGGCGCGGCGGCTAGAGCTGGCGTGAAGATCTTCGTCCCTGGGATAACAGACGGCGCCGTCGGCACGGCGTTGCTCACGTGTAACGACCTAGCCAGAACCAAGAGGGGCGGGTCTAGGGTCCTCGTCGACGTGTTAAAAGACGAGGAGACGTTGAGAGAACTTGTTTACAGCAGTAAAAAATTGGCGGCGCTCATAGTGGGCGGCGGCATAAGTAAACACCACGTCATTTGGTGGGCGCAGTTCAGAGGGGGGCTTGACTACGTGGTGTACATCTCTACCGCCGTAGAGTACGACGGCTCTCTCAGCGGGGCTAGGCCACGAGAGGCGGTGAGCTGGGGCAAAGTAAAGCCCTCCGCTAAGTCAGTCTACGTCTACGCAGACGCCACCTTAGTCCTCCCCATCCTGCTCAAAAGCCTTTGACATGTTGCTCGAGGCGGCCTCGGCGTTTTTAACGGGCGTCCTCTTCGGCAGATGGTGGGTGCCGTACCAAAAGAGAAGAGGCATAACTTCTCGCGACATCTACAAGGGGATAGACGGCGTGCCTCGGGCCGGCGGCCTTATAGCCATGGTAGGCGCGGCGGTCGGTTACGTCTTAGCCTCGGCGTCTGTGGCGGCGGCGTTGCCGCTCCTAGTGGTGGCGGTTGCCATAGGACTACTCGGGCTCTTAGACGACCTACGGGGAGTCGACGAATACGCCAGAGTTCTATTTCCGGTATTTCTCGCATTTGTGTTGGCTAGGGCTGTGGAGGTTAGACTCACAATACCTATGGTGGGACTCTTCTACGGCGCCACCGGGTGGCTGGCCGTGTTGGCCATACCGGTGATGACCAACGCCTTCAATATGTTAGACCCAGTTAACGGCTTCTTGCCGGTAGCCAACGTGGTGGTGGCCGCCGCCTTAGCCGCCGTGGCGGCCTGGAGGGGACAGATAGACGCAGTGCATCTCCTACTTATACACATCGCGGCATCGCTCGCCTTGTACCTCTACAATCGATACCCAGCCAAGACCTTCAACGGCAACGTAGGTAGCTACTTCCTGGGCGCCAGTCTCTCCACGTTGGCCGTGTTGTACGACCTCGTGCC
>JAJHQT010000035.1 GCA_020833205.1 Pyrobaculum sp. | reverse complement strand
TCTAATCTTTATAACCCCACAGTTAAGAGGTCGTGTGGAGCAGTTGATGCGGCTCCGCTACCTATTCGCCTCCTTAACCTTCAGGAATAAACCGGTAGTCAAGAAGATACGCGCCTCCGAGAGGCTGGTGGAGGAGGTGATTACGCACTGCCCCAAGCCGTATAGACTCATGTGCTACCTAGCCGCCAAGGAGCTAAACCTAAACCTCCCCCTCATCGCCGCCGCTGGCAGAGACGTGCCGACTGCGGTAGCTCTGGCTCTGGAGGACGCCACCACGGGCAACCCCCACCTGCCCAACTTTTGGCGTTACATAAAAACCGGCGACCCAGGTCCCGATATACAGTCGTTGCTGGATAAGTGGCGAAAAACAGCTAGGAAGATATTCTAGACGCCCTCCAGCACCAACCCCTTCCCCGGCTCTATCTTAACCCTAAAAGCCCTCGTGGCGTGGTTAGTCATCCTCATCTTCTTGATTATGAGCCACCGCCGGATCTCCTTCGCCGTCTCTACGTCGTCCATCCACATGTGGATAACCCCGTCGGCGATGTGCTCCAAGCCGAAGCCAAAGGCCTGTCTCGTGGTGGGGGCGTACTGGCTTGTGAGCAGAGCCGTGACGTTTTCGCGATGCGTCGCGATCTTCAGCTGGTACGAGTACTTCCGCGCCATGACCGGCTTGTCCACCCAAAAGGCCGACATGGAGTCGATCACGAGGCGGACGTGGCGCTCCGGCGTCCCCCGCTCCTTGGCCACGGCCAGGATCTCGTAGGCCTCGTTTATCGCCTCTATCAACGTGTCTATGGAAAGCGCGGCGTAGCGCCTCACCTTCTCCGGACTCTCCTCCTTGCTCTTCTCGGTCAACTGCCTCGCCACCTTGAGGAGACCAAATATGTCGATCACCACAATCTCAGGAAGCTCCTCAGGCCCCTTTCGCCACGCTATGTTGTAGACAGAGAACTGAGAAAAGTCCATCCCCAGTTGCTTAGCCTGCTCCATCACGTCGCGGAACTCCTGCTCCGTGGTGACGTAGACCACGGGGTCGCCGGACTTGAGCCCAGCATAGGCGAAGTGGATACATAGGATAGACTTCCCCACGCCGGGCTCGCCCGTCGCCACCACCCATGAGCCCTGCGGGATGCCCCCCTCAAGCGCCTTGTCGAGAACCTCGACGCCTGTAGAAACCCGCCTCACGTACCCCCCTATTAACTGTTTAAAAAACGTTTTGTATCTACAGCCATGGCCAAGATGGTGGTAAGTCTCGCGGTGATGCCCCTCGGCACATGTTCGCCAGGAGTCGGCGAATACGTCAAAAGAGTTACAGCAGTCATAAAAGCCGCCGGCCTCAAGTACAGAACAGGCGCCGGCTTCACAGACATCGAAATAGACGCCTACGACCAACTCACGCAACTCCTAGCCAAAATCGAAGAGGCGCTGAGAGAGATGGGCGTCCAACGCATACTCTACACCATCAAGATAGACAGACGCATGGACAAAGAACTCTACATAGAAGAAAAAATCGCCAGAGTAGAGTAAACCAGCCGAAACCAAGCCTCCCGAGGAGTCTTAAGTATCTAGCCCTTCCGACCCAGGCTTGCCCAGTTTCCTGCCGACCGCCAGAGCCGCCGCGAAGTCGAACCTGCCGAGACCAGACGGAAGCGACGAGGCACGGACTCCCTCGGAGACCTACAGATAGTCGCCTGCAACCAGTCTCCCCGCGTAGTCTAGAAGAACCCGCTCCACGCCGCCCACCTCCCCGCTTCAAGCGACACGCGCCGGTCTCCCCGCCGTCTGCCCGCAATGCTTACACAGCCGGAGAATCGACGCGCCAGGCCACCGCCAGCTCGGCGCTACCTCTCTGACGAAGCTTCTTTGGTAATACCTGGCACTACTCGTATCACTGACAGACGCGGCCTTGGACGCGTCTGGATGAGTCGACGCCAGACTCATCTCCGACTTATGGAGGACTAAAGTGACGTATCTCTATACCCTTAAGACGGCATCGTAATCATGTGTCACTACGGCGCGGTTGGAGCAGTGCCCGCCTTGCAGAGCTCTGCGGGCATACTGCTTGGCTAACCTGTGTTTTGAGAGACGGTTGTGTTAATTTGATCGAGCGTCTGTTGTGTCAGTTTTTTGCATGTTTGTACGAGAAGCGTCCCGAGGAGGTTTTCATCTCTCTGCGGCATCCTGTATCGCCTGCCGGCGGCGTCGAAGTAGACGCTGTCCACGACCCCCTCCTCCCATTTAACAGTCACAAAGGGGGTAACTCTGTCGCATTCGCCGACCGAGACCCAGCAAGAGGAGGGCTCTGCGTCTCGCAGTACGGCGTTGAGTCTTATGCACAGAACTCCGTCGCGCCGTAACCATTCAAACGACTTGGGGCCAGACTGCACAAGCTCCCAGCCCTCTAGGCTACCAAAAGCCGTTTTGAGCGCCGAAATGGCCTTCCTCACGTCACGATTTCTCGTTTTAGTTCTAAACGCCATATGTCTGCTTTACTAGAATTTATTTAGTTTTAGCTTGTTTTTTACTTCTTGCCGCCCAGGGTGGGCCTTGTTTCTATTTCTTCGGCGCTGAGTCGCTCGCCACATCGCCGCTTTGGAAGCCAACGCCGAGGAATCCAGCGCCGCGGCGGCTATCACCACGGCGGTCTCCGACAAAATGCGAAACGTTGCAAACTAGCTCACGCGAGGCGTCTGCTGGGCGGCGGCTCGCCGGCTTCTGAGCTGGCGTCGGCCTTCGGCAGATCCCGGAGAGGGTTCCGGCGGCTGGCTGCACGCCCGTCGCAGAGCCCTCTGCCGTGGCTGAGGGTGTGGCTTAGTGAGGGCGGTAGAGAGGGGGTTCTGGAGGAGACGCCTGGGCGTGGCGGTGTAGGCCGCGGCTTGTGGACCTTTGAGGGCTTGTTTTTGGAGGGCGGCGTAATGTATTTAAGTCTGTGACTCCTGGGATTCGGCAGGGTCAGCCCTCCGAGACTGCCGTATGGCCGCCTGTGAGGGGGGCTCCGGTTAGAATCTTTTTTTGTTTTTCTCCAGCTTCTGGAGGTATGTCTTTTCTAGGTCGAGGCCGAGGAGGCCTGCGATGGTGAGGAGGTATGTGAAGATGTCGGTTATCTCCTCCGCCAGTTCCTGCCTCACGTCGTCTAGGCGTAGGTCGCCTCTGCCGTAGACTACGCTCCTCACCACCTTCTTCACGAGGTTGGCTGCTTCTCCCACCTCGCCGGCGAGGGCGTTTGTCAAATACTCAAGGCGGAGGGCGAGGTCTTGCTCCGTCTTGATGTCCCAGAAGGTGGGGAATTTTTCGCGGGAGAAGGCGGTCTGGATCTCCACGAGCTTGGCTAAGTCCACGGGTTAAAGTTGTCGTGTTTTTTAAGGGTGCGGCGGTATTACAAAAGCTTGATAACTCTGTGGAAGGTGTCTCTGAGGGCTGGGGTTTTGCCGGCTTCTCTGGCTATGGCGGCGAGCTCCCCTACGGTTGCGTCGTGTTTTGCGCCGGCTGAGGTGAGGACAGCCTCGTTGTACATGGTGCCGACGAGGTCGTTGGCGCCCGCCAGGAGGAGGGTGGAGGCCAGCTTCTTGCCGACGGAGAGCCAGTACGCCGCCACTTTGAGTCTGTCCAGCAGTATGAGCCTGGCTATGGCCGCCACTTTGACGTCGTAGGTGGAGGGCGTGGGGGTCTTCACGAGGCCTTTGGCGTAGAGCTCGGTGTTGAGGGGGTTGAACTTGACGGGGATGAAGAGGAGGAGTCCTCCGGTCTTCTCCTGGAGCTCCTTCACGCGGAAT
Organism: Pyrobaculum sp.; assembly: GCA_020833205.1. Next base: position 5,065 of record JAJHQT010000035.1, on the reverse strand, counting down.
ATGTGATCCACCGCGTGCTCTTCTCTCTCCACGTGGCCGTAGAGCATCGTGGCGTTGCTTGGTATGCCGAGCTCGTGGGCTATCTTGGCCACCTCCAGCCACTGATCGCCTGAGATCTTGTTGGGCGCCACCACCTTCCTGACATCCTCGGCGAATATCTCGGCGCCTCCGCCGGAGATGGCGTCCAGCCCGGCGTCTTTCCAGCGTGACAGCACCTCCTTGATGCTCATGCGCCACAGGCCCGCGTAGTAGGCGGCCTCAGCCATGGTGGGGCCCTTGATCACCACGTGGGGGGTCCGCCTCTTCACGGCTCGGAAAAGCTCGTCGAAGTACTCCGGGGTTAGGAAGGGGTTGAAGCCGCCGTTTATGTGGAGCTCCGTCACGCCGTATTTAGACGCGAAGAGCTCCACCGTTGTGGCCACCTCCTCCGGCTTCCTCAAGTAGCCCTCTCTGTGGCCCGGGAGGCGGTAGAAGGCGCAGATGGGGCATTTGGCGACGCAGACGTTGCTGTAGTTGATTACCACGTTGTTGACGAAGGTGACCACGTCGCCGAAGAACTTCCGCGTAATCGCCTCTGCAGCCTGCGCCAGGGTGAATATGTCGGCTTCCCGCATGAGGTATAGGGCGTCCGAGCGGTCGAGCCCCCTCAACGCCATCTCCATGACCTCAAACACGGAGACCACGGAGACTAGCCGTTGGGTCTATAAAACAGTTAAATAGGCGCATCCGCATGGATATGTGCAGATCGCCGAGGCGGCTGTGCCGAAGAGGGAGGAGATTGAGGAGCTTCTGAGAGAAGATCTCTGGGAGCTGGGGAGACGCGCCTTCGAGATCAGGCGGAGGATGTACGGCTACACCACCACGTTTATATCTAACATGATTTTGAACTACACCAACGTCTGCGTGATAGACTGTAGCTTCTGCGCCTTCTACAGACCTCCGAGGCACCCCGAGGCGTATACATACAGCATTGAGGAGGCGGTGAAGAGAGTCCTCGCAGTCGACGCCCGCCACGGCATTAGACAGGTGTTGATCCAGGGCGGCATAAACCCGGAGATCGGCATCGAGTACTTCGAGGAGCTTTTCCGCGCCATAAAGAGAAAGGCGCCTCACATAGCGATACACGCCCTCTCCCCCCTCGAGGTGGAGTATCTGGCGAGGCGGGAGAGGATGAGCTATAGAGAGGTTCTGGAGAGACTCAAGGCGGCCGGGATGGAGTCTATGCCCGGCGGCGGCGGGGAGATCCTCGTGGACGAGGTGAGGAGGGTGATCGCGCCCAAGAAGATAGACAGCGACACCTGGCTCCGCATAATGGAGGAGGCGCACAGGGCGGGGATCCCCACCAGCGCCACGATGATGTACGGCCACGTGGAGACCCTCCGCGACGTGGCGGAGCATCTGCACAAGATCGCCCAGCTCCAGGCGAAGACGAGCGGCTTCATGGCCTTTATCGCATGGAACTTCGAGCCTGGGACTAGCGAGCTGGGGAAGAAGATCCCCTACCCAAAGACCTCCGCCACGCTCCTCCGGATGGTGGCTGTGGCGAGGATAGTCTTCTCCGGGTTGATCCCCCACATCCAGACCGGCTGGCTCACCACAGGCCCCGAGACTGCCCAGCTGGCCATGTACTTCGGCGCAGACGACTTCGGCGGGACGCTTTACGAGGAGAAGGTTTTGGAGTGGGTGAGGGCTGAGGCGCCTGTGGACAGGCGGGAGGACGTCGTTGCCTTAATCAAGTCGGCGGGCTTCACGCCGGCGGAGCGGGACAACTTATACAGAGTGGTGAAGGTCTACGGCGGATAGGCCGTGGCCCGGGTCGTCAGGATCAAATACGCCCACAGCGACCCCCTCTTCTGGAGGGCTAGGCTCGAGGTGGTGGAGGCGGGCAACCTCGAGGCGGCCCGTCTTCTGGCCGACGGCGCCGCGGACATAGGCTTCGTGCCCATAACTCTGGCGGCTGAGCTGGGCATGCCGATCGTGCCGAGGCTCGCCATATACAGCGTTGGGCCAATAATCAGCGCCAGGCTCTTCAAGGGGAGGGGCTCGGGGGACTGCGCCGTGGGCGAGACCACGGTCAGCGCCCGGGTGCTTTCGAGGCTTATGGGCCTCTCCTTCCGCCGCGTGGAGGACCCCTGGACTGCGCTTGAGGAGTGTAGCACCGTTTTGGCCGTGGGCGACGAGGCGTTGAGGATGGCCGACAGAGGCATCCCCCACCTAGTGGACGTCGGCGAGCTCTGGCGCGAGAGGGTGGGCACGCCGCTCTTCTTCGCTGTGCTCGTGGCGAGGCCGGGCGCCGCGGGGCTGGAGGAGGCCGTACAGGAGATGGAGAACTCCGTCGCATACTTCTACGAAAACCCGGTGCCGGTGGTGGAGGCGGTGGCCAAGAGGCTGGGCGTCAGCAAGAGGCTGGTGGAGGAGTACTTCTCCAGGTCTCGGTACCTAGTGTCCAGAGAGCAGGCGAGGGACATGGAGAAGGAGGCGGAGATCCTGGGCCTCCCCAGGCTGAAGTTCCTCTAAGCGCGGCGCCTAAGGGCCTTTACAAAGGCCTCTTCGAGATCAGCGGCTCCGTAGCGCTGTAGGAGCTCCGCCGGCGTCCCGCTGTCGACGATCACGCCTCTGTCTATGAAGTACACCCTGTCGCAGACGGTCTGCACCTCAAGCATGTTGTGGCTCGAGTACATGACGGCGGCGCCCCTGCTCCTGGCGTATTCCTTCACGGCGCGCCGGGTCTCCACGGCGTGGAGGACGTCTACGCCGGAGGTGGGCTCGTCGAGCAGGAGGACCCTCGCCCCCACGGTGAGGAGCGCCGCCACTACAAGCCTCCTCCTCATGCCCTTGGAGTAGGTCTTTATCTTGTCGTCGACGCGGGGCCCCAGGCCGGACAGCTCCACGGCCTCCTTCATGCTGTCAACGCCGTAGAGGCCGTGGATGAACTCTAAACCCCACGACGGGCTCTGTATTCAGCAGGATGACTTTGTGAGATCCGGTAAACTGTGACGTGTATATAGACGTCGAGAAAAAGAGAGACTACGCCGTGAGGACGGTGAGTACCTGAAGGTGTGGGCTCCTCAGACCTTTTCACACAGCGGGACGACCTCTGCGGTCAGTTCCACGTGGTATATCCTGGCAGGTATACCTGTGGCTCTGTACCTGTCAGTCTTTACCTGTAGAGAGAAGGCTTATATAGCAATGCAAAAAGAAGAGACATGGATAGGACAGTTCAACATGCGCCTCGGCGATTAACGCGTTATGAATAGAAACATAGAAATAAAAGAACGCCTCGAACTCGCGCTGAGGCCCGCCGAGCCGCCGGCGCTGGAGGAGGTGCTTGAGCAGGTCTCCACCCGCGGCGTACTGCGGGGGCCTGTGGACTGGGTCTTCCCGGCGTGGATGCTCTACGTCGAATACGCGATGCAGAAAATCGCCGAGACGTTTCCGTTATCGGAAGAGGAGAGGAGACAGCTCCTTGACTTCAGAGACGCGATGAAGCGGCTCCTGCTTGAGGCGTGGGTGCAGGCGAAGGAGAAGCTGGTAGCGTTGTATAAGGCCGTTGCCGAGAACGTATACAGGGTAGAAGGGAAAAGGTTGTACGCGCCAGACGGGACGTGGATGTATCTAAACAAAACGGTATCTGGCATAACAATTCGCGCCGTAAGCGTCGAGACCTACTTCCCAGACGTTCTGAAACTGCCGCACGAAAAACTTAAGTTGTTCCAGTTAGGCTGGAGGGCGAGCGACGAAGGGAACAACGGCAGTAGACCGTTTATAGGCACCACACAATCCTGGCAGGTATTTGCCTGGTCGGCCGTAAGATACGGAAGGCTCCACCTACACATCGCTAAGATCAACATAACGCGTGAGGGGGTGTCCGTCACCATTAACGTTAGATCAAAAAGCTGGAAGCAAGAATGGGATAAAGAAAGGGCGACGGAGCTAGTTGTCGAACACTTAAAATCCGATACGTGGGAGCCGCTACTTGCTATGTGGCTCGGAGACGGGGAAAGCAGGAGAGGAGAGGTACTTAAGGGGTCGTATAAAATAGTGGTCGCGCATAAAAACCCCGAAAAACTAGGCCCGCGCTTCGGCGTTAGAAAGGCTTTAGTAGCCAGCGGAAGAAAGACGTTCGAAAAACTCAAAAGCGCGGCGGGTACGTACGGCCTACTGCTCGACTTACTGCAATCTCACAAATGGATCAACCTGAAGTTAACCGACGCGGACTTTAAAACGAACTATTTAAGGAGGCAGAGAAGACTCAACAAATTAAAGATGTCAGACAAATCGACTTTACCATCTTCGGAACATCTCTACGAAAAGATCACATCGTTTGCCGATAGCACTGATACACAAAATAATTCCAACCAAATAAACAACGGCAACGTAATTATCGCGGGCGTTAAGATGTCGTTTAATCTTATCTATAGCCGGTTCGGCACTCTTTTAGCCAGGCGCCTCTTTAAAGATGTTGGACAGGCTTTATTAGTCGTAGAGGTGTTTGAAGGGATGGGACTCAGGCCGAATATTCACCGTGCCGGCTCCTTCTACGCCGTGTACGTAAGTACCACGGATCTGGTCAGGCTTGCCGAAAAAGACGAATCGGTTAGGAGGTCTATCGTCTCATACCTGATAAATAAGATGAGAAGCGGCACGCCGAAACAAAGGGAAACCGCGAAAAAGATATTGGAAAGGTACCCCGTTTTTTCCGATCTCTTGAATTAGCTTCGCGGCGCGTCCAGTGAGGTTGTCGTAGGGCATAACCTCCTCTGGCAGATAGGCAAGCCACCTCTTCACCCTGCGGAACTCCGGCGAGTCCGTCCTGGCGCCGAGGACCTCTGCGTATCCGCCGCTGGGCTTCAGGAGCCCGGCGAGGATCCTCAAGGTGGTGGTCTTCCCCGCCCCGTTGGGCCCCACGAGCCCCACCACCCCCCCTGGGCCGCCTGCAGAGAGACTCCGCGCAACGCTTCAAACCTGCCGAATCTCTTCTGGAGCTGAACCGCACGTATCATTGCTTCCTCCTTCCGCCGGCCACCAGATACTCAGCCGTCATGAGCCTAGAAACCGCGAGAAC
>JAJHQT010000034.1 GCA_020833205.1 Pyrobaculum sp. | reverse complement strand
CGGGTACACATAGTAGTGTTTCAGCCCTTCTTGAGATTCTAGGGCGCAGATCGCCAGCTACAAGAACCCAAACGCAGTTGCACTACAACTGGCCCTAGCCGTTTCAACCCTTCTTGAGATTCTAGTGTATACGGAGAGGAGCTGAACGACATGACCGTTCGGCAGGTGTTAGAGTTTCAACCCTTCTTGAGATTCTAGACTTCGACGACGCCATAGAAAGAAGCCGCACAGGCATCGAAAGTTTCAACCCTTCTTGAGATTCTAGCGCGCCAGCGCATACTGAACCTGAGGGAGAAGGGCTTCCTGGTGTTTCAACCCTTCTTGAGATTCTAGTGATCGAAGTGGGGAGGAGCGCGCAGGGTCTCTGGAAAGGCGTTTCAACCCTTCTTGAGATTCTGGTGCGGTAGCTACATATAGGGAAAAGGTTAAGCTGAATGGATATCAGTTTCAACCCTTCTTGAGATTCTGGGGCTTGTGTGTTTGGTTGTTGTGGGTTTTTAAGTTTTTCTTTGGTTTTTTGTAGGTTCGGCGGTCGGCTTAAGACTACGCTTTACATTCATTTCATTCGGCGTTGGGTAAAATCGACGCGCCGTTCTTCGGCGCTCCGCGAAAACGAAGACGAGAAAAAGGCAGAGAAGCGCGCCGTTCTTCGCAGTGCCGAGCGCCGGGCTTGTGGGGTGGTGGGTGAGGTGCGCCGCGTCGGGCTTCGCCTCAGCCGCCTCTCGTTTGCGCTACGTCGGCTAGGCGCCGCTGGAGGGACAATTACGTCGCGCTACTATAGAATTACAAATGCGCGCCTTTTGAGACGTGGGGCGTCGGCGCGGAGGTGAAGAAGGTGGACGACAGAGACATGTGGTACGTCGAGGCCACCGCTGACATGCTTGCGGCTGGGCGCGGGGAGCTCAGGAAAGCCCTCGCAGAGGTTGTTAGGGAGACGGTCGCGAGGGGCTGGGTGGACGCTGGCAAGGCTGAGGGCTGGCTTGAGAAGCTGGAATAGAGCCGCGTGCTGAGGGAGGGATGGCCGAAATACGAAGTGGGTCTATCCGGTGGCGGCGCGCTGGTAGTCAGATACGAAACCGCCAACCCCCACAGCATAGAGCGGGAAGCGCAGCGGTTTAGGGCCATGGGCCTTGAAGAGGGCAAGCACTTCACTGTTAAGGTGCCGAAGGACGGCGAGGAGGGCTACGTCTCAATCCTCAGGAAAGGTCTTGAGCGCGCCGCCTGGCTGTCTAAACACGGCACTGAGGGGCAAAGGGAGCTGGCGGCGGAGTTCGTGAAGTACATACTCCAGAGGGCTTGGGAGGCGGGTGAGAAGGTTTACGAAAAAGCCACAAAGATCATAGAGGAGGGGATGTCGAGAGGCTCTCTAAAGCTGAAGGGTTTAGAGAAGGAGGTCGAAGTGAACGGCAGAAGGTATGTGGTGAAGGTCATAGGCGGAGAAGCCGTTGAGGAGGAGCAGAACGGCAAGACTCTGCTGAGGATTAGGATAACCGCCGAGATAGACGGCATAAGGGGCAAGTACGAGGTGACATACGGCAGGTATGGAAAGCTCAACGCAACCTTGGGCTTCGCCGTGCCGAGGGCCGACGCGCCTGGGGGCAGGGAGGAAGACGCCAAGCGGCTCGCCGCCCTCATAAAGGCCCTAACGGGCAAGGAGCCGAGGATACACAAGAGTAGCAACGGCAAGATAGATGTCGCATGCGGCAGAGAACATCTGGAGGGCTTCAGGCACTACGCCGAGCTTGCAGACGTCATAGAGAAGTGGCTAGAGGAGACAAGCCGCAGGTAGCCGGCGTTTGGGGACGTCAAAGAGCAGATAAGTGCGGGAGTTGTAGAGTATGTAGCTTCCCTCAGCGACGCCGACCTCCTCACGCTAATACAGACAATATCGCCATCGTTAGAAGGTTTTTAACGGTTTTTGTTTTTAACGTTGTGATCTTCAAGAAGTCCAAACCTAGACTTACCCCGATCACCAAGACGGAGGCTGTCAAGAGGTTGCTAGAACTTGCCCCTGTGAAGTTGGGCAACGGCAGAAGACTTGTCTTGGTGTTTTTCGACTTTAAATGTCCCTTCTGCGCTAGGTTCTTCAGAGAGACGGAGGAGCTGCTGGTCGAAATGGCCGAGAAGGGGTTAATAACATACGCCATGTGCGACTACGTTGTGCATAGAGACGCCGAGGTTCTCCACAGAGCGCTTAGGTGCGTGCCTGAGGGAGAGAGGTTGCGTTATATAAGAAACGTGTTCAACGGCGGAAAGGTTGAGGTGAGGGAGTGCCCCGAGGGCAACCTAGGCGAGTGTATGAAGCTGGCGGAAGAGGTCGGCGTATACGGAACGCCGACTATCTTGTTCTACGACTTCGCCAAAGATAGGGGGTATATCCACTTCGGTTACATGACTCCCGGCGAGGTTTTAGAGAGCCTCTCGTCTTTATGATCCTCGGCGAAGTGCCGGGAAGATATATACTCTACGACTTCCGCACTTATCTACTTTTCGACGTCTCCAACCCACTTGGAGAAGTCACAGTGGTGCCTCCTCCGCCTGGATCCTCCTATCAGTTCGCTGTGTTGGGCGCCCTTGTCGCAAAGATGGGGTATAGAGTCAGGCTACTGAATATGCCGACGTGTAGAAAGACTACGATTTCACGCGTCTTGTCCAACGCACGGGGGGAGGTTTTATACGTCGGCTACGCCCACCGCCTGGCCTACGCAGGGCCGGGGGCCGTGGTGAATCCGGAGGAGCTGAATCTAGAGAATGTGAGGCGTGTGGCCAGAGGTAATGTGACGTATCGTGTGATGTGGCAGAGATGTCTAGGGGGCGAGACGTATCAGAGAGAAGTAGTAAGTCTGGGGCGTCTGCCGGAGGCCTTAGGTATGTTGGAGATCTGGCTGGCAGAGAGGCTTGGCCGAAGGTAGTTGATACACATCGCCTCTTATCCTTCTCACGCCGTAGATCTTCCACGGGCCTGGGTTGAGTATCTTCAACCTCTCGTCCACATGCGGCACATGGCTGTGGCCGTAGAGGAGCCAAACGTCGTCTCCTAACCCCAGCCTCCTCCTTAGCCATGTGCCTAACTGACCCCTTTTTATGAGATCAACCAGATAGGCCACTACGCCGTTTCTAACAGCCCCGTCGCCGTGCGTCACAACGACTCTCGGGTTGCCATCGATGAATATCTCCCCGTTGTACGCGACTACCTCAGTGCGGTTTATCCTCTCTGTAAGAGGGCCGGGGAGTTGGGGGTCGTGTGAAGATCTGCTGAAGGCTATGTAGAGCCTCTGTGGCTGGATCTGTAGGATCTCCATGGCCTTCTTTATTAGGCGTAGCGCCTCGTCACGGCTTACCCCCCTGTACTGGTCGTCAAAGAGGTCTCCCGTCACCACCACCTCGTCTGGGTTAAGCCGCTTTAGACAACTTCTCAGCTCTTGTAGCCTGGAGTGGCGCGAGCCTATGTGGACGTCGCCGAAGACAAACACGGCACATGTCCCGCTGAGGTTTTTAAAATGTAGTCTATTTAGCAATATATAAATAGAGGGCGGATGTGGCAAAACATGCGCAGAGTCGCAATAATCGGAGCCGCGGGGAGGGATTTCCACGTGTTTAACACGGTATACAGGTGGTCTAAGGAGTATAGAGTAGTGGCTTTTCTCATGACGCAAATACCTATACCAAACCGACGATACCCCCCTTCTTTGTCAGGCGTGCCCGAGGGCATACCTGTTTATACTTGGAAGAGTTACGAAGAGCTCACCCGTCTCTTGAAGGAATTACGAATCGACGAGGCCGTGCTCGCCTACAGCGACTTGCTGTACGAGGAAGTTGGCCACATAATATCTGCAGTTCTCGCCAGCGGCGCCTCTTTCAAGATCCATGGACCCAACGATACGTACCTCGACTCCATAAAGCCGGTAATTGCAGTCACAGCGACGCGGACGGGCGCAGGCAAATCCTCGGTATCTAGAGAAGTTGTGCGTGAACTCGCGTCTAGGGGGCTTAAGGTAGTCACGGTTAGACACCCCATGCCGTATCGCGAACTTGAGGAAAGCGTAGTCGAAGTCTTCAGAAAGCCGGAGGACTTAGACAAACTCACCTTCGAGGAGCGGGAGGAGTACGAACAGTACGTGGAGATGGGCATCCCCGTGTTAGCCGGCGTGGATTACGGCCAAGTGCTGAAGGAGGCGGAACGGCTCGGCGACGTGTTGCTGTGGGACGGCGGCAACAACGACTTCCCCTTCTTCAGACCTAACTTCATGGTTGTGGTCACCGACGCGATGAGAGCAGGCCACGAGGTGGGGTCCTTCCCAGGGGAGGTGAATCTGCGCCTTGCAGACGCGGTTATTATCACCAAGGTTAGCGAGGCCAAGAGAGAAAACGTCGAAAAGGTGGTGGCCAACATAAAGAGAGTTAACCCGAGGGCCACGGTCACAAAGGCCGACCTAGAGGTGTATGTGGACAGAGACATAGCGGGTAAACGCGTCCTCGTAATCGAAGACGCGCCCACCGTGACGCACGGCGGCTTGCCCTACGCCGCCGGCTACGTCGCCGCCGTTAAGTACGGCGCTGAGGTGGTGGACCCCAGGCCGCACGCCGTCGGCGTGATTAAGAAGGTCTACGAGGAATACGGAACAGGCCCTGTCCTCCCCAGTCTGGGCTATACGCCTGAGCAGAAGAAAGACCTTGAAGAGACCATTAGGCGGGTGGAGGCGGATGCTGTGTTGATAGCGACTCTTGCAAAAATTGAAAAAGTTGTGAAGATAGATAAGCCAATTGCAAGAGTGAGCTGGAGGCTGAAAGTGCTGGAGGGGCCTTCCGTTAAAGAGCTTGTAGACGCCTTCCTACAGCGCTTCTAGACAAGCTTGACCTCGTCCACGGCTCTGCCCCCAAGCGTCGAAAGAAGTCTCCTGAGGTAATATGCGGTCTCCACAAGCCGCCTCTCCTCAACGCCGGGAACCCCAGCCACAACCACCAAGACGTCTCTTGTGGAGAGGTCTATCTTTGTCTCGACACTGTCTCTGTAGGGGTAGACGTGGAGGATTTGGCCGTCAGACGCCAACACGATCTGGTTGTCTAGTTCGTAGGGCGAGCCGCCGATTGGGTGGAACACCTCCCCCCTCCTCGACGGCCTAATGCGGAGCTGGCCGCCGCGTATCTTAGCCAAGTCGTAGAGCCCTATTGGGACGACGAACTTTATCGAGGCGGCGTTTCCCGCGTCTACTACAGGGTTTATCTTGGGCAACGGCTCCCCCCGCAACACTCTTCTCAAGAGGGCCTCTTGGGCGGGTCTTTGCTTGGTTGGATCTATGCCAAGGACCCTCCAGTAGAAATCGCGATATGCCCTTATAACCGGATGGTCTTTTAACGTGTCAAGCGAGAGCGTCTGCCGCACCTCTGCAACTGCCCTATTTATTTCGTCTTCCAGCTCTGCTGGGTACTTTGTGTTGTCTATGCCCGTTATTACGTCATACGCCACGAAAACGCCTAATTCTTTCACCTCGTTCACTATGGAGAGAGACATGGATTAAGATACGTAAATGTTTTAAACTGTCTGCCACGCTGTAGTTTATATAGTTGGCAGTTTTCAGAGCTGATGAGTCAAGAGTCCCGCGTGAAGGATCCCTCTCTGGCGGATAGGGGCAGGGAACAGTTGTATTGGGCTGAGAGGAACATGCCGGTGCTTATGGAAATCAGGAAGCGGTTTGCGCGAGAGAAGCCTTTGGTAGGCCATAGGATTGCGGCGTGTCTACACGTCACGAAGGAGACCGGCGTCTTAGTACGCACGCTGGCCGCCGGCGGGGCCGAGGTGGTACTTATACCCTCGAATCCGCTCTCCACACAAGACGACGTCGCCGCCGCCCTCGCGCAAGAGGGTATACATGTCTACGCTTGGCGTGGCATGACTGAGCGAGAGTACTACAACGCAATTGGGTTTGCCCTCTCTTTCAACCCCACCATCACGTTAGACGACGGAGCCGACTTGACGGCAACTATCCACAAGCTGGGCCACGGGGCTCGGGACCATACTATTGACTACGTGCTAGAAGTAGCCGGACCCATAGACGGTAAAAAACTTGTCGCAGGCATACGCGGCGGCACCGAGGAGACCACCACGGGGGTTATTAGACTCCGCGCCTTGAAAAGAGACGGCAAGTTGCTGTACCCCATAATCGCCGTAAACGAATCCTATACTAAGTACCTCTTTGACAACAGATACGGCACAGGCCAGTCCACCTGGGACGGCGTGTTGAGAGCCACTAATCTGCTCATTGCCGGAAAGAACGTAGTGGTGGCTGGCTACGGCTGGGTCGGCAGGGGGATCGCCATAAGGGCGAGGGGACTGGGCGCCAGGAGAGTGATAGTAGTCGAGGTGGACCCCGTCAGAGCTTTAGAGGCGGTATTCGACGGCTTTGAGGTTATGCCTATGGACGAGGCTGCTAAGGTAGGCGATGTGTTTATAACCGCGACGGGAAACATAAGAGCGATAAGCCTAGGCCACATATTCAAGATGAAAGACGGCGCCGTCCTTGCTAATGCAGGGCATTTCAACGTCGAAATAGACGTGGCTGGACTTGAGCGTGTGGCGGTGGCTAAGAAGACCATAAGACCAAACCTCGAAGAATACGTTTTACCCAACGGAAGGCGGGTGTATCTAATAGGCGAGGGACGGCTGGTAAATCTGGTAGCCGCAGAGGGACATCCCTCAGAGGTCATGGACCTCTCTTTTGCCAACCAAGCACTAGCCGTTGAGTACCTTGTAAAGAATAAACTGCCAATAGATGTCTACAAGTTGCCAGATGAACTCGACCGCGAGGTGGCCAGGCTGAAGCTTAAGACGATGGGAGTGGAGATAGAGGAGTTAACCGAGGAGCAGAGACGCTACATAACGTCGTGGGAGCTAGGCACCTAAAATTTTAATCTTCTTAGACACATGTACATGTGATGTCAACTCTGGGGTCTGATTCCGTGATGTTACTGACCTGCCCTGAGTGGCTGTAGCGACCTCTACTTGTCGACACCTTGAGAAGCCTGGCGTGTTTGACATCTTTTCTCCATCTCCTTATATGCATGTAGCTGTTTTCTGATTCGTCTTATCTTATTCTTCAGTGATGTCATATCGCTTGGCGCTACTCCGCTTGTTTTGAGTTCTCTATAGAGGGTAATAAGTCTTTTCTCCTCCTCTTCGTAGGCGTCGATAAACGCCTTAATTCTTAGACACTCGAGTCCTTCTAAGTCTTCGTCTCCACTTATCGGTATTCCTATCAACTTCTCGACGCCTGTGGATTTGTTCTTGAGCGTCTTTTTCACCTTGTCTACGTCTATGCCGCCGAGATACTCGCCGAGCTTCTCTATAATATACTCGACCTCCATACCCTCTCTACCACCCTCTTACCTACATACTCGTCGTCCTCTATAACTTGTAATGCGTCGTCATATACTTCAAGTTGCTCTTCGGCGAGGATCCAGTGCTCTGTCGACACTTCCTCTACCGAATCTAGAGGAACCCATCTTTTGGGATTCTCCCCCCTGCTTAGATCCACAGCCAACAACGCAGCTAAGTGTCTAAAGCTCTCCTCATCTAAGACAGAACGTAGTTTATATAACGCCGCCGCCTTTTTAAGCGGAGTTAATCTTGTTAATTTAGGTATCAACACCTCGAGTTCAGACACAATCACACGAAACACACTACAACATGATAAAAGTCCAGTAGCTAAGAAGAAGGCAGGTGGGGGTGACCCAAAACTATACTATTATGGAGGCTAAATTCGCAATGGTAGGCCAGCGGAGGGCGGCCTCCATGGCCACGGGGCCGTGTATCTCAGAACCCTTGGGGTCGCCCTCAGGCGTTACTATCACCACAGCGTTGTCCTCAAAGGCGACCCACGTGCCGTCTGGCCTCCTAAAGGGTCTCCTCTGCCTCACCACTATCGCTCTAAATATCTGTTTTCTAAGCTCCGGCTTGCCCTCCCTCACAACAACGACGACCATATCGCCGACGCCGGCGCCTGGAATCCTCCTGTGTACAGTCCGGGAGTGGTGTCCCACGACGCCTATGACGCGGACGAGCTTAGCGCCGGAATTGTCGGCGACGGGCACTAAGCTGTTCATGAAGATGCCAGGCGTCACGTGGAATCTATACGGCACGCCTACTGTTCTCTTGCCGCCGCGCTTTGCCATAGACGCCAGCTTTTTATCGATTTATATATTTATTCGCCTGGGTCTCTGCATAAATCGACATTATGCCCCCCAAAATCACTAGAGCTCCGCCGACGGCGGTCCACTGCGACGGTGCCTGGCCCAGAAACAGGAAGGCAAAGACAGACGCATAAACTGGATCTAGATAGCTGAGCGCCGACGCCAGCTGCACCGTGATTCTGCGCAACGCATCGTACCACAGAAACAACGCCAACAAGGTGTTCACCGTAGCGGCTGTAAACGCCGCGGCCAAGGCGGAGGGGGTCGCCTCAAACCTGTACATAGCCAGGAAGGGCGCTGTGAAAAGCGTTGCCACGGACGTCTGGCATAGGACCAAGTAGATAGGCGCCGTGCGGCTTGTGGAGAGCTTGCTGGTAACTATAAGCGCCGCATAAAACGCGGCGCTCAACACTGCGAACAAGAGGCCTAGGGGCGTAACATAGCTAGCATACCCCACTAGCAAGGCTACGCCCACGAACGAGATCAACAAGGCTAGAAACTTTAGCTTCTGCATTTTCTCGCCAAGGAAGTGCATGTAGACGCTGGCCATTATAGGGCCTGCATAGTAGATCATAACGGCGGTGGACACCGGCATAAGGGCTGTGGCGTAGAAGAGGAAGATCCAGTTAAGCGCAAGGAAGACGCCAGACAAAAC
>JAJHQT010000033.1 GCA_020833205.1 Pyrobaculum sp. | reverse complement strand
GCCAGACGCCGGCAAGCCGGTCCCAATAGGCGTTTTTCAGATCTTCCAACTCCCGGTGTGTACGCGTAAGCACGACGCCAATAAGCGCTACGGAGGCTACGCCAGCCGCCGCGGAGGCCGTTGTTTGCCCGGCGACGCTAAGCCCCAGAGAGGCGGCGTAGAGGATCAACGCGGCGTATATATACGGGGTCATGCATATTAACGCAGGAGGTGGTATATAAGAGTGACGAGGATGAACCCCACCGACTAGTGACGAGGTCGTTGCTCGCCGACTATCCTCACCCTCCTAGGCACGGCGACGTCTGGCCTGAGCTCCAGGACCTTGTCGCCGTAGCCGCACACAGGCCTTTCATTCAGCGGCTGTCCTTGGGCCCATCCAGTCACAGCTTCGCCGCTTATCCACACGATGGTCAGAGGGATCTTTGTATTTTTCATCCAGAAGCAGTACGTCCCGTTTCTGGGGAAGAAAAATACCATGCCGACTGAGCCGACACCTCTGGGGTCGTATGACGACACGTTCATGTAGCCCAGCGTCCACCTGACCTCGTTGTCTGCCACATACACCGAGTGGGTCATGCCGTCTAGAGAGGCAATGGCGACGGAGGAAAAAGGGGATATTAAGAGGAGAAGAGGGGGTAGTATCAGCTGTAGAGCCATTTCTCCATTCAGGCAGTTATCAGCCGCTCCATCTCGTCCGTCTGCAACACCAGCTTGCCTCTCTTCTTAACGGCGTCTACGGAGGTGTGACAGGCTTGTTGGGTAGTGGTGGTTTGTTGTTGCGTGGCGGCGGATTGCTGGGGGGCGAAAAGAGCCATCAACAAGGCGCCGATGGCTACTCCGACGAGGAGACCTACCACAAATTTATAATCCATGGCAGATGTTCAACAGGTAATTAAATGTTGAGGCTCGGTCGGCTCGACCGGTGAAGAGGCTAGACGACACTGAAAATTCTAGTAACCGGCGGCGACTGGATTTTAACTAAAGGTATTATTAGGTCACTGTGTGGGAAACAACGTGAAGGCATATATAGTGACTAGAGAACCGTCAAAATGGCCTGGGGATGTAAAAGTGCTTTACGTCCCGTTTATTGATGAAGACGTGTTGTATCTCTTTGACGAGAAGAGGGGGTTTATAGAGATCAGAGGCCGCGACAAGATCGCTGAGTTTATTGTAAGGCTGAGAAACGAGAGGTGAATTTTTCAAGTTGTTGAAAGAACTTTTCTAAATCCTCCTCTACGGTGCCCACCCCAGGGTCGAAGGGAGAATCCATGCCTGGCACTTTATCCTCAGGCGGCCAGTAGATAAACAGTCTCTTATGTGCCGTGTTGGTGGCGTACATAATCTCGCTAAACACGCCCCGGTGGAAGAGCTTCTTCATAAAGGGGCGGTAGACCGCTACGGCGTCTGACTGAAGGATAAATCGGAAGTCTTTAGACTTAATTAAGTTGTCTATGTCGGCGAGGACCTCCTCCACCTGGTCCGCTGGAATCTCCATGGGATACAGCTCAGGCTCATCCTCTACAGCTGGCTTCACGTCCTCTGGAAGAAGCCATCTACTTCCAGCCTCTACGACCTTCACCTCGCCTCGTCTTTTTGCTGTTCTAAGCACTCTTTCGTCCATAGTTAGGGGATCGAAGGCATAGAACCTCTCGTGCATGACCTTGCGGAAGTTATCTATCTCCCGCCTAGACTCGTGTTCATCTCTTACAAGAGTTATGGGAAAGGAGAGATAAAACCTCGGCTTTGCGCCTTGTAACGCAATGCCGTAGATGGTCTTCGGCGGGTGTTTTTACGGCAATCACGACGTTGGGGACGCCGATAGCCTTGGCGATTGTGTCGCCGAGAAGCGGTACGCCAAGCGAAGACGTCTTTCAGCCTGAGTCTTGCGCCGGTCTTCTCCCGCTCTTCTCGTATCTGTATCCTCCGCCAGATGACGTGCGCCTCCTCTATCAACGTCAATAACATATCAGGTCTAAATGCGCGGAGGATGGCGATGTCGACGGCGGGGAAGAATCGGCTTTTGCGGAAATAGGGAAGGTTCATGAAGAGAAGGGCGTATTCCGGCGCCTCCTCCTCAGCCCTACCTATGGCCTTGGCCGCCGCCTCGCGCCAGACGCGTTCTTGCCAGAAGTAGTCGTCGCCGTCGAGGAAATTAACCCAGTCAATCTCTTTTCTTAGTTCGTCTTCGACAAAATAAATCCCCAGCCTTCCACGGCCTTGTCTTTTGTGAAAGGCGTCTAGGGAGGTTGCGAGCGCCCTCATATTGACGCCGGTTGTGCCTATGATTATGACACGCATAAGTAGGCGGTGGAATGTATATATATACGATACGCGGTTTATTCTTGTGAAGATGTGCGAAATACTGGCGAGGTATCTCGTGGAGATAGTGGCAGGCGCACGCGGCAACGTAGTCAGCTTCGTAGTCGGCGACGTGGCGCGGTGGGCCGAGACGAAGATAAGGCCAAGCCGATCGGTGGTGTTTAAAGTAGCCAACATGGCTGAGGCTCTGCTCGCCGCTGGCTACTTAGAGAAGATAGGCAAGAAGTACATCCTGCGGAGAGACACGCCGCTGTGGATGAAGGCGCAGGCCGGCGACGTAGAGGGGCTTTGCGATATTATCGAAAGCGCGTTGTTCAACTACACAAAAGTAGTGAAGTAGGTCTCGAACTTTATTGTGGCTGAAACAGATAAATAATATAGCATGGGGAAATCTGCGTGTGGTTCGTCGTGGGGGTTTTGCTAAACGTCGCCGCCTTTGTTTTATGTATGCTAGGTCAAATGCTGATAGCCACGCCTACCTACCTAATCAGCTTGGCACTTCTCTTCTTCGGGAGACGAGAAAGAAGAGAAAAGAAAGAAGAAAAGCGAGTTGAGCCGAGGCGGGAGCTCACTCCCGAGGAGATCAAAAAGAGGCCAATTTCGGCGCCTGAGATATGAAGAAGGTGCTTTTCCTCTCGGGGACCAAGGGAGGCACTGGAAAGACCACTCTAGCCTTAAACTCCGCAGTGTTGCTGGCGTATCTATGGAGAGACGCGGCTCACTACCCCGCGGCTTTTATAGACCTCACGCCGAACATTGGAACCGCGGCCTTAATACTCCTCGGAGACCCCCTCGCGGCGTGGGGTAGACCCTCTATCTCAGACTACGCGGCTGGGAGAGTTGCAGACCCCCTAAGAACTTTCTACATCAGGAGGTGGAACACCGAAAGAGGCGCCTTCCAACTAGTCTTCACGTACATGGCGCAAGACGTCCCGCTGACGAGGCGGCATCTGGAATATGTGATACAGACGGTGGAGTCCCGCCTCAAGCCAAGGGTGCTCTTTTTCGACGCGCCTCCCCTCTCGGCGGGTAGCCCCCTCGCGGGGCTTGTGGACTACGTGGTGCCTGTGGTGACTCCAGACGTCTCTTCTCTCGAAACCACAAAGACCTATGTGGAGATAGTAGGCGGCAAGAGGCTCAAGCCGGTGTTAAACATGTACATACCTGAGTACTCTATGAGTGTGGTCCACGGCATGCCTTGGGAGCTCGTGGTGGAGAAGACGCTTGGCGAACGACCCCACGTAATACCCTTCGACAAACTTCTACAGGCGGTGCGGCAAGCACTAGAAATAGAGGTACTAAAACTGAAGCCGGGAGAGTCGCCTGGGGTTAAGGCAATTGTGGAGTACGTCCGCTACCTCTCCACTACGCTTGGGTAGCGGCGGCGCAACGCTCCGCTTCATGAAGCACTAATGACAACGCCTTAAGGCTCCTTACCACGTATGCTCTACAAGGCACAGATTCCGTCACTTCTCTTTTCGAGTAGCGGCCTGTTCGGTCCACCAGCACGGCGCCGTAGCCCGCCATCAACGCGCCGAGGAAATCCTCGTAGAAGTCATCCCCCACGTGGAGATATACGTCTGGCACTGCGTCTCCTAATAGAAGCATCTTAGCCGCTTCGAATACCTGGACTGACGGCTTCACGAAGCCTATGTCGTCTGCATAAAGCTGCAGACCTACTAGTTGCGAAATACCTAAGTTCTCTAGGAGCCTCCTAGTGGCGCGGGAACGCCAGAACAAGACGTTGGAGATTATGCCGATTCTGTAGCCCTCTGCCTTTGCCTGTTTTACGGCCTCTATGGCGTCTTCGTAGGGCGCCACCTCTAAGCGGGAGACGGCGTCGTCTATGGCGTCTTGCACTTGGTACACGTCGAAAAACACGTTGACTCCCCTATCGCGTAGCTGTTTATACATGTCAAGCAACGTGTATATGGGGGGAACCACTTCGTGCTTCTCCCTACGCGCCAGCTTCATCTTACGCCGCTCTTCATTGACAAGGGCTTGAACAGTCTGGTGAGGCACCTTGCCGCCAAGCCCTCTGTGAATCACGTCGACAACAGCTTTTATAGCTGGTTCGATAGGTATAAGCGTGCCCCAGACGTCCACAGTGATCATCCTGCTACTCACGACATTGATAATCTTCGCCTATAAAAACATCGACGCCGTCTCCGTGGAGCCCAGATACGTCAACGCCTACACCTACACAAACCTCACGATAAAAGACGCGGAAAAGGTCCAGGGGGTGGAAGGCGCCGTGGTCGACTTCAACATCACCCAGAGCGGCGTTATTTACCTCGGCCTAAAGCCTCTAAGACAAAACGGCACTGTTACGCTCACCGTCGACGGAAAGACCTACAGACTTCAGATACTCCCTATATGCAGAATTGAAATAACAGTATCCAACATGACCTCTAGAATTGAAGTCAACGCCACTACGAAGATTCTAAACACAACAGAGACGTGTAGAGACGTCTATCTTTACGTCAATGGCACTAAGGTCGGCGGCCCCCGCGTCTCGTACATTCCGCAGTACTCCGGCATCTATCAGATAACGGCGAGCACCGGCGTTTTCTACGATAAGAAACGGATCGTGGTGGTTCCAAACGTCACAGTCTCTAACAACGTATATGGGGAAATTATGCAGATACGTCTCATCCCTCCTCCCAAGAACGCCGTTGTCACTTTAGGTCCTCTGCCTCTGCCGGTTAAAGACGGCATTGTTGAGGTCGACACCTGGGGCTTAGGCGCCGGTAACTACACTCTGCGTCTCTACATGAGCGGCGTCGTGCAGGTTTATCCCATCTATGTGGCGCGGGCAACGCCCACGCTTGTGGTGCTCCACAAGGCCGAGTACATCTACGGCGAGGGGATAAACGCCACCGTGAGGGTGTTTGTGGGGCGGCGGGAGTACCGCGCAACTGTGCAGATATCTGTAAACCAGACGTACCCCGCGGTGGTGAGGGCTCCCTCCGCACTGGTCTTTCCTATGCTCGACGTGGGGACATACCAGATCACGGCGAGTGTTTTGGGGGATAGAAACGTGACCTCTGTAACCAGCGTCAGCGTCTTCCGCGTGTTGCCTGCGCCGGTTCGGCTCGACGTGAAGATCAACGGCACTTTCTCAAACCCATACATAGTGGAGTACGGCAAAGTTTTGTCGCTCTCCGCATCTGCATCTTCTCTAACAGAGCCTCAGGGAAGAATAGTGATATACCTAGATGGTAGACCAGCTGCGCCTCTTCTCGATACGTTAAAAATAGGCGCGGGTTCTCACAACTTGACAGTGGTGTTTACGCCGGCAAGCCGAAACTTCCTTCCCGCAAAGGCGTCTACAGTGATCTACGTGACGCCGTCGGTGCCGGACATAAGAGTCAACAAGACGTTCTCCATAACCTACGGCGAGGAGCTCGTGGTGCCGATTTACGTCACTCTCTACGGCAGGCCTATAAACGCCACCGCAGTTGTGGAGCTTACAGGCAGGTCCCGCGTTTTCAACTACACGTTGCCGATAATAAACGGAGTAGGTATATTAAAAACAAGAGACTTGTCCGCAGGCACCTACCTTGGGACCGTCTCCATAGTCGAGACTCAGAATATACTCGGCGCCAAGACGGTCTTCAACGTTTTTGTCAGTAGCGCCTTTGTGAAACTTATACTAGACGTGCCGACTAGAGGAGTATACGGCGAGCTACTCCCCATAAAAGTCGCACAGGAGCCAAGAGGAGTCCCCGGCAGACTTTACATAATTATCAACGGCACAGTTGTCTACGCCGGAAATTCCTCAGTCTACAACGGCTGGTGGTCGCCGCCCCGCGGAGGAGTCTTCCAAGTGGTAGCCCGCTTCGAAAGCCTAGACCCAAACTACGCCAGCACCGATAACATAACATACATATACGTCGACAGGGCGCGATGCGTCGTACGCTTCACGTTGAGGGGAGACGTTGAGCCCAACGACACAGTCTACGTGCTCAGGAGGTACGAGGTTCGACCGCTTTCCACATTACCCGTACAGGTCTTCGTCAACGGCACCCGCGCAGGCTTTATAATCACGTTCAACAAGACGGGCATCTACAACGTCACGGTATTTTTCCCCGGCGACGACAGCTACTACCCCTGCGGCGCCTCGCAGAACTACGCCGCAGTAAAAAACCCAGTCGCTGTCTCCATATCTGCAAGCAGAAGAGTTGCCCTCATAGACGGGGGGCTTCCTCTTGTAGTTACTTTGAAAAGCCCCGTGGGGAGAGAGGAGGGAGAGGCGGTAGTGTATAAAATCAACAAGACATTTAACAAAACAGAGATACAGCGGCTCGTCCTGAACAAGACAACTAAGACAACGCTTGTGTTTAGCGACACAGGCGTGTACGAAATCTACGTCAAGTTCCTCGGCAACGACTTCCTCCTCTCTAACAGGTCAAACGTAGTGACGGTCACAGTGGAAAGTAGCTACTTCGGCGTCCCCACCTTCCTCCTTGCCGTCTACCTAGTACCAATGACGCTTGGGTTTGCGGCGGCCTACGTCTTTAGACGTATATTCAGGAAAAGGCTCTAGCCAAGGACGTCGGACCACTCGGCGATTTAGTGATTTACGTCATTGGCGTAACAGCGTGATTTTCGATAAAATAAATATTAGAGACATCTCTAGATTTCATGCTCGCCGTCCCTCCGGCGGTGGTCGTGGTGCCTCTAGCTTCAAAAGAACAAGTCTACCAAACAGTTAACTACGTCGTGAGTAGGCTTAGACAAATAAATGCGCCTCTTAGACATATCCACTCAGACGCCCCTCTCTACGTGGAGAGCCGGGTGGGGAGGGACGGCTCGGTGGAGCGCGTCGACGTATATTTAGCCACCTCCACAGGCGACTTTGCAAACGTGTTGCCGCCGAGGGAAGAGATTAGGGAGGGCTTTATAGAGAAGTCGGCGGTGGTGCACATAGCACAAGGCGTTGCCGTAGTTTACAGATACAACTTGGAAGGCGGACCTAAACTGGTGGAGGTGGTCATATATACAGTAGGCGGGGTCTACAGAGATTTCCGGCTGTAACCTTTAAATAGATGTGCACACGGCGCCGTGATGTCATTAATCTCCATCGACGACTTTAAGCGTGTGGATTTGCGGGTTGGCAAGGTGCTAGAGGCTACGAGGGTGGAGGGGTCCAAAAAGTTGATTAAACTAGTGGTGGACCTAGGCGCGGAGAGGCGGCAGATACTAGCTGGCCTCGCGGAGTATTACAAGCCGGAGGAGCTTGTGGGGAAGTACGTGGTCGTCGTGGCTAACCTTCAGCCGAAGAAGATGATGGGTCTTGAAAGCCAGGGCATGTTGCTTGCCACCTGCGACAAGCCTGTCCTATTGACTATAGAAAAGGGCGGCGATGAGCATGTGGGCGAGCGTGTCTGTTAAGATACCCAGCCACATAGCGGTGATACCTGACGGCAACAGGAGATACGCAAAAAAGGCCGGCCTGGACTTCTACCGCGCCTACAAAAAAGGCGTGGAGAAGGTGAGAAGTTTTCTCACCTGGGCTTTGGAGTACCGCGAGATAAGAAGCGTCACCTTCTTCGCCCTTTCTACAGAGAATCTCCAGAGAAATAGACTAGAGCTTGAAATTCTCTTCAAGATATTCGAGGAGGAGTTTAGACGAACTCTGGAGGATCCCTTGATCCACGAGAACAAAGTTAGGATAAGGTTCATCGGCGAGAGGAGCCTCCTCCCCAACACAGTCGTGAAGTACATGGAAGAGCTTGAGGGGCAGACCCGCAACTATTCTAGCTACAACCTCACCTTTGCTCTTGGCTACGGCGGAAGAGCAGAGATAGTTCGGTGCATAAAACGAATACTGACGGGCGAGGTGAAGATAGCAGATATAACTGAGGAGTCCCTCTTCCAGTGCCTAGACACAAGGGACCTCCCCAACCCGGAGCCAGACGTCGTGTTGAGAACAGGCGGCGAGAAGAGGCTCAGCAACTTCTTGCTTTATCAATCTGCCTACTCGGAGCTCATCTTTCTAGATAAGCTCTGGCCGGAGATAGAGAGGGAAGATCTGGCATACGTCGTTGAGGAGTACTCTCGCCGCCAGCGCAGATTCGGCCGTTGATGGACCTCGGCCCGCTTTTTGTCTTCATAGCGGTGTTGATATCGCATCTAATACCCTTCCTCCCCCTCCCCGGCTACCTGGCCACAATAAGCTACGTCGCCTCTAGAAACGACCCAGTTAGCTTGGCTTTGGCGGCTTTGGCGACGGCGCTCGGCGCGGCGCTGGGGAAGCTCGCCGTGTTTCTCTACGGCTACGGCATAGGAAGGGCGGTAATGGGCGAGGAGCTGACCTACGCCAAGAAGTTCTTCGACAAAATCTCCAAGTGGGGAATCGACGTAGCCGTATTTATATTTGCCATGTCGCCGCTTGCAGACGACGTGTTGTACATCCCACTCGGCGCCGCCGGCTACAGCATAAGGCGGTTCTTCGCGGCCCTGCTGGCCGGCAAGCTGGTGCTCGCCACAGTCCTCGTGGTGTTTGCAGACGTGGCATACGCCGCACTTGACCAGGTAGTGGGGGAAGCTTGGCTCTCCTCCCTAATTCTCGCCGTTGTCACCCTGGCGGCGACTTTTCTGGTTTTGCGGATTAAGTGGTCTAGGGTGTTAGCCGCCTA
>JAJHQT010000032.1 GCA_020833205.1 Pyrobaculum sp. | reverse complement strand
CTTACGCCTAAGCCCAGCCTCCAGGGCTCCTTGGCGGCAATTGACAATACATACTTTCCACGTAGAATCTCCTTCCTAGCATTCCCATCCCCCAGCCACGCAGTGAGGAGGGGCGCCCACTCCCCACGTCTGAGGTAGTCTGCAACTAGGCTT
This sequence comes from Pyrobaculum sp., assembly GCA_020833205.1. Next base: position 9,037 of record JAJHQT010000032.1, on the reverse strand, counting down.
ATCGCATCGTTCTTGCTCCACTTCTGTCTCCAGCTTTTTGCCTTACTGTATATGTGAATGCTTATCCCCTGGTGCGTCAGCGTAGCCGCCTTATTTTCGTCGACTTGAACTCGTAGACGAAATCTTCGCCAACACCGTCAGGCACGCCGACAACCACGTATCTATCCCACTCCTTCGCCCAGAGGACTGTGGGGTGTCTCTGTGCGAGGATTTTCTCAAGCAATTCCCCTCTCGCCAGCCGGCGCTCTAGGCCTCCCAGCTCCCAGCCCACGTGCTCCGGGCCTGCACACGCGGCCCTCAGCACCTCTCTACAAACGTCGCTGTGGCCGCCCTTTATCAAATCGCATTCACCACCCTCCTCCAGCACAACAAGCTTATATATCTCTTCTAATAAGCGTTAGAACGCGGTTGCCTATCTCCACGGCAGAGTAGACCTCTCCTTCCACTCTCTTCATTTTCTCTGCGACTCTTCTCAGAACCTCGTCGGGACCGTGAGTTTTGTACACTCTCTCGACGTGCCGAAGCAACTCAAGCAGGTCAGATCCTTCAATGCTGGAGGACGCACCAACCTCAGCGCCTTGGAGGACGTAGCTTGTGAAAAATGCCAGCTCATCTTCTCTGGCCTGTAACAGCGACTTCTGGGCGCACCACCAGAACTCTGCCAGGTTGGCGGCGTTGACAAACAGCAGTTTGTCCTCAAGCACGCCGCGTCTCTGCTTCTCTAGCTTCAGGAGCTCGCCCATGTCTAGTCTCAGAAGCTCACGCCAGCGTTCTAGAGACTCATGCTGGCGTTCGCCTACATCATCGCTAAATGTCGATAGAGGCGCTTCCGACATAAAAAATCTGACCTTAAGCGCCTCGCGCTTGAACCGGGCTGTTTCGACTTGCGCACGCGGCGTTGGGCGGATTCTTCAGCTTTGTCGGGCGGTATCCTGATGTCTTTAGTCCGTGTTAAATTACCGCGTACGCCAAAGCCGCATCTAAGGCCGCGGGGATAGGGAGTTGCGAAATACCTATTAACCCGGGGGAAGAGATAGGTATGCAGGTCGTAACTCGGTATCTCGAAGGCGTTCCTCTGGTGACGGTGTTCGTTCTTGAGGTGGGTGGGGTTAAGGTTGCGGTTGACCCTGGGCCCGCGTCTCTTTACTCTCCGCTAAGCGTAGATGTGGTGTTCTGCACTCACATACATTTAGATCACTGCGGCTCAGCTGGGCATCTGGGGAAGCCGACTTATGTACATGAACGATATACTAGACACGTGGTGGACCCCTCGAGGCTTTACGAGTCCAGCAGGTCTGTGTTGGGGGTTTTCGCGGAGAAGTTCGGCCGTCCGTTGCCCAACGACAGAGTTGTGGGCGTCGCCGACGGCGCTAGGTTGCTCGACGCCTTTGATGCAGTGCATACTCCAGGCCATGCGCCGCATCACGTCATGTACTACTACAGAGATGGCAAGATTCTTTTCGCGGGAGACGGGGCCGGGGTGCATATCCCCGAGCTGGGCGTCGTTATTCCTACGACGCCGCCTCCTTTCAGACTTGACCTTTATCTTCAGTCTCTCGACAAGCTGAGGGGACTTGACGTGGAGGTTGTCTGTTATCCTCACTACAGCTGCACCCGCGACGTAGATCTTCTAAGAAGGCATAGAGAGCAGGTGGAGGCCTGGGTTGAGGTGTTACGTGGACGTTTAGATCTGGCGGTGGAGGATGCCTTGAGACTCCTGGCCAGGGAGGATGAGAACGTGGCTAAGGTTGTGGACGTCGGCGGCCTATACCTAGACTTCTATCTGCGGTTTAGCGTATTGGGGTTTATGGAGTACCTTCGTCAAAGCGCCTCCTCCTCGTAGGCGGAGGCCACGGCGAGCAGTACGTCTTCGTCTCTTGCCGCTATCTGAAGCCCCACAGGCAGCCCCGAGACGGGCGCAGGCACCGAAATGGCGGGATGGCCCGTCAAGTTGAAGAGCTCTGTGTAGGCCAGGAGCTTCGGCCTCGCCGCGATATTTGCGGCCTCGTCTATTGGGACGGCCTCTGTGGCTGTGGTGGGGGACACAACTACGTCGTATGTCTTAAAGAGGGTGTTGAAAAACTGAGTGGCCTCCTCCTTGACTTTCTTCGCAGTTATGTAAGCCACGGCGGGTAAGGCGGCCCCCGCGCTGAGCAACGTGGCCACGTCCCGGCCCATGTAACTTATGGAGCTCCTCAAATAGTCGTAATAATTGGCGGCGGCTTCAGACAGCAGAATTGCCGCCCTGGCCGCGGAGAACTTAGAGGCTTCTATAAACACCTCGTCTCTCACACCGCCGATGCCTTCCAAAGCTTCTACCGCTCTCCAAAAAGCCTTCTCTACATACCTCGTCGGCTCGGCGACCCCCATCAACACGGCAAATCTAAACCTTTTGATGGTTGGGAGCGGTTGCGGCGCCCAGCCCACCGCCGACAGAATCCTTACAAGGCCCCGGACAGACCTCGCCATGAAGCCCACGTGGTCTAGGCTCTGCGCCAGAGGGTAGACGCCGTCGACGGGGATTTTGCCATAGGGCGGCTTATAGCCCACGACGCCGCAAAGCGCCGCGGGTATCCTCACAGAGCCTCCCGTGTCTGTGCCGATGCCCAAGTCCGCCACTCCTATCGCCACCGCGCCCGCGCTACCCCCGCTGGAGCCGCCTGTTATACGCGTCGGATCGTGAGGGTTTTTAGTCGGGCCGAAGTGGGGGTTTACGTTGGTTGCGCCCAGCGCCAGCTCATGCATATTTGTCTTACCTAGCACCACCGCCCCCTCGGCCATTAACCTACGGACAGCCGGCGCTGTCTTGTCCGCAATCCTCCTCATATACGGCGCGCCGTTGGTGATGGGCATGCCGGCCACCTCTATGTTGTCCTTAACCGCCAACGCGATGCCGCATAAGTTTCCGCATCTGCCGGCCCTCTGCAGAAGCTCCACCTCCTCCGCCGCCTTCTCGTTTAGATACAGGAAGTAGTTAAGCTCGGAGCGCCGCCTCGCCTCCTCTATTCTCTTCGACAGCTCGATCATATCAGCAGAAGACCCCTCAGAATCCTCTCCACCTGCCGCTTCACCTCGTCGACGTCAGGCGGAGACACGCCCAAGCTCTTGAGAAGGGGCTCTACGTAATCCATAACCAACCCTATTCCTCTCCCCTCTGCGTACAGGTGGTGGCGTAAAAGATCTTCTCAGAAACCCAGTTGGCTTGCGAACCTACGTAGTCGACCTTTTTACGGAGCTCGAAATCCCGCGGCTCCAGCGCCAAGAGGTCGAGGTAGAGACGCTCCACCGCCTCTTTCAGCCGCCTAGCCGCCTCTACGTTCTTGCGAAGCAACTCCTCCGTGGCTGAGCGGCCCAGCTCCCCCGCCACGTCCGCTACGCCCATGAGGTAGGTATACACGTCGACTCCCAGCTCCTCTTTGGTGGGGAGGCGGCCCTCCTTAACGAAGAGATATAGAGAGAGGGCCTCTACGTATTCCTGAAGGCCCGTCGCAGCGTTACCGTGGAACATGGGCCACTCGTTCAACATCTTCTTAAGCCTAGTCACCACCTCCTCCAACTCGCGGAGAGCCCTCTCTGCCGAGGCGAAGTCTTTTCTGATTACGGAATACACCACCGCCTTGGAGAGCCTCGAGGCCTTTATAGAGGTCTGCACAACCTCGTCTTTCACCCGCTCGTATTGCCTAAGTTCTTCGTAGAGAGTTTTAGTGTCTAACACAGCAGGGAGGGGCTGGGGCTATTTATACTTAGAGAAGCCAAGCAAATACGATCAGGGGAGATAGGAGAAGCATGGGGAGGGGCAAGGCGGGGCCGTACCCCCATTTCCTGAGGAAGATCCTCACGGTGAGCAGAAGGCCTAGGTATGTCAAGACGGCGCCCACGCCGACGGCGGCCAGCGCCACCTCTCTGCCGTATTGCATAAGCCGCGTGGCTAGAAAAGACAGAGCCATGGAGTACGTCACAAAGTCGCCTACGCCGAGGGAGAGAGTCTTCAGCCTAACCACGAAGCCGAAGAGGGGGGTGTCTGCCTTTCCTCTGCCCGCCGCGGTCGGCGACGCCTCCTTTGCCTTCTCCACAATCTTCCCAAGAAGGCCTCTGCGCACCATGACGTAGTCGTAGACGGGCAAAGCCGACAGGAGAGCTATCACGGTGGCTTGAGGGAGTAGCCAGACGAACATGACGCCAGCAAGCGAGCCCAGGAAGCCGAGAAGTAGGTCTCCTCGTCTTCTGCGGAGGAGGTACACGACGAAGCCGCCGAAGAGAAGAGAGAGCCACATAAGCCTCACGGCGTTTACCTTATCAATTACGCCAGCCCAGTAGTACAAGATCACGTAGAATTGAAACACGCCGACGGACAGCACAAACCATATGAAGTAGAGAAGAAGAGATAGGAGTCTCCTCCTGGTAAACAAGAGGTAAATGACGGCAGTGGCGGCGACGAGTAGTACGAAGAAGAGCGCCAAGTTGTACATAGTGGCCCCGGCGTCCTCGGCCTTGGCATACGGCGTCGGCTCCACTGGCAACGCCTCTGTCCGCTGGCCAATAAAAGCAGGCCCGTTCCCAAGCAACACGGCCAACACGACGAGAAGCAACGCAACAACTACCACACCCACCGGGAGATAGGTGAATAATAACTTTATTGTCCGCAGCCCGCCGGAGCCTCTACGCACGGCGCTACGCAAATATTTTTAAGCTGGACACCCGGCGGCGCATGAGAACAATCATGGAAAAGTTAGGCCCCCTCTCAAAAATACTAAACGAGCTGGGCATAGACCCGCGCTACCCAGCACATCTTATAACACCACGCCTCTACACGCTGGCGCCGAGACTAGCCGCGAAGCTGGCAGACGCCTCTTAACTTAAAGAGAATTCAAAAGGCAGATCGCCGAGGACGGTCGATTCTGGACTTCGCTCCTCTATACACGTAGCCGTATCTTTTATAACTTATTTGAAGCGGAGTTTGTCTATGTAGGTGATGAGGAACTCGGGTCTGCAGAGTTTGAAGAGAATATAGGCCGCTGAGCTTCCTTTTATCTTATCAACGCCGCCACGAACTTCGCGGCTTGCACAGGTCTTTTTGAGAGGGTTAGGAGGAGCGTCTTGGCGGAGAGGTTCTCTTCGATGTAGTCTTTAAACACGGCGTCGTCTGCCAGCTCAACGAGGGCCTCGCCCCGGTTCAGCAACTTCTGCGCAGTTTTGAGGAGTTTCTTCTGAAACTCCACCTGCCTCACGATCTTCTCGACGCCGCGGCGGTAGGTCTCCAGAGGCTTCTTTGTGGCGAGGGCCTGCGCCAAGGCCAAAGCAGACAAGACGCCGGGCCTTATGCCCTCGCCTGTGAGGGGATATATGAGGCCGGCCGCCTCGCCTATGCGGAAGGCCTCGCCGTCGTGGAGAACCACCTTCGGCATAACCGTAATGGGGGCGCCTCTGACGTCGACCACGCGGCCGCCGCCCAGCCACTTCTCCACAAAGGCGTATACATAGGGGACAGGGTTCTCCACGCCTATGAAGCCGCCTCCCACGTTGTAGACGCCGCCGTGGGGGAAAACCCAGTAGAACCCGACCCCCTCCGGCGAGAAGACAAAATAGGCCGTCTCGTCCTCGAGCCTCACGCCCTCTACATACGCCCGGGCCACCACGGTTTTTCCCCCCTCGCTCTGGTAGGGCCCTCCCGCCTTGACAACCACCTCGGCTGGCCCCTCCTCGGCGGCGCCGGCGCGCATGGACTCCACCCAACCCTGCTTATCTACGATGTACCACCTCGGAGCTCTGTACGACACCTCGCCCAGGGTCTTCCTCCACGAGTAGAAGACGAAGCGGCGCACCTTGTCCACTACATATCTCTGATCTACTAGTGGCGTCTCCACCGGCACGGCCTCACCACAGGCCTTGAAGTAGCGTCTAGACTTCTCCACGCCCAGCGACTTGCCGTAGCTCTTCAAGAAGGCTGAGCCGCTGGGGCCCAGACCTATCACCTTAACAGACGGCCTCATAGGCGCCGACACAGATCTCAGCCATGGCCGAGCCGCGTCTTGTCTTTTAAAACTTGCCAACCTTTCACGCTACGCCGACATGCCTGGCTCAAACGTCCACTCGTAATACTCAGCCACCTCCCTAAGGATGGCCTCTTCTCTTATCAAGTCTCTAATCGACAACACCCCGTAGAGCTTTCCGTCTTTTGTAACCACCACGTGCCTAATCCCGTACTTCCCAAACACCTCCGCCGCCTTTGCCACATGTTCCATGTGGTCCAGCGTGATTACGTTTTTCGTAGCTATGTTCTCCACAGCCGCGTCTAGGGACACGTCGTACGCCACGGCCCTCACGATGTCTCGCTCCGACACAACCCCCACAACTCTCTGCGGATCTCTGGGGTCTACCAACACCACGAGACCCACCTTCCGTTGAGCCATGAGTCTAGCAACTTCTCTTATAGACGTGTTGGGATACGCCTTGACGACGTCGGTCTTTGCGAATTTTCCGATCATGTCTAAATTATGATCTTCATAAATATTTATAGTGACGAGGTTATTTCATGGATAGACTAAGGGGCGCAGAACTTCTACATCTTGTAGAACTCGTCAAGTTGAAGTCCGCCGTAGAATCCGACTACCTTAAAGAGTTCATCGACGGCATAATCAGAGAAACTTATCTAAGACTTAGGCTACTTGACGTGCTGTCTATGCCGGAAATCTCGCTGAACTCTGCCGAGAGCAAGCCTCTGGAGGAGGTGGTGAGGACTTTGGAAGAGATGTGCTCCCAATATGAACAACACCGAGCAGACATCAAGCATCTTAGAGAGGCGGCAAAGACGCCGCTAGAGCTTGAGCTTGTGGCTGCGTTGGAGAAGTCGCTGGAACGCTCTCACGTAACCATCCGTATGCTTATTAACGCACTGACAGAACGCTCAAGGAGGTAGTCTCAGAATAACTTTCCGTATTGTCTTACCATTGGGTAATTTGAAAAGCGCCACCACCACCCCGGGCTTCCCTGGCGGCTGGAGGATCCAAGCCTTCACCGGCTTCAGCCAGAACTTTTTCCCTGCGTACTCTACCTCGTACTCGCGGTTTAAGATCTCCTCAGCCACGGGTCTTCCCCTCTCCAGCTATATAAGGTTAACTGGCACCTCTATCTCTACGTCTGCTTCCACATTGTGCGGTTGGTAGACCGCCTCTAGAAGCTCCCCTAGAGGGCCTCCGACCTTCACTAGGATCATCTTATGGACGTATCGCCTTACGTCTGGCAACGGGGCTCCGAGACACGCTATCCCGACGTCAAAGGGGCCGAACTCTCTGAAGACGTCTTCGGCGGACCAACTACCTTCAAGCACCACAAGGGCGACGCGATCTGGAAGCGACGCGGCGAGCTCCACGGCGCCTGAGGTTTCGAAGGGCCCCACCGCCGTCACGTAGGGCGCTAGGAACAAGACGTCGCCGTGCCAGCCGCAGGGGTAAGTAAAGACCAGCGCCCTCTTGGGCAATAATTCAAGAACTTTTTCGATTACGTAGGCACGGTGTCTCTGGAGGAGTACGGAGAAGGCTCTGTACAGCTTGAGGACCTCCTCGTCGCGCCACTCTCTTGAGTATATAACAAGTCTCTTCACAACTGCCGCAGTCCAGTCTTTTAAATGCTGTCCGTTACGCCTTATAAGCAGTACTAAAGGTATTTTAAATGGGAATTCCGGCTTTCCTATGTCTGTCAGGTCGCCTTTCGTCGTGGTGATGGGTCACGTGGACGTGGGGAAGACTCTTCTCCTCGACAAGATTAGGGGGACCTCCGTGGCGTATAGAGAGCCCGGCATGATCACCCAGCACATAGGCATGAGCTTCGTCCCCTGGCAGGCGGTGGAGAAGTTCGCAGGTCCTCTTGTGGATAGGTTGAAATTAAGGGGGCGCATCTGGATACCGGGTTTCCTCTTCATAGACACGCCGGGTCACGCCGCCTTCGCCAACCTGCGCAAACGGGGCGGGTCGGTGGCCGACTTGGCCATCCTTGTGGTTGATATAACCTCCGGTCTCGAGGACCAGGGCGTCGAGTCCCTCAAGCTCATCCAGAGCAGGGGGGTACCTTTCGTGATAGCAGCCAACAAGCTGGACAGGATATATGGGTGGAGGTCCGTGGAGAACAGACCGTTCCTCATGGCCGTGGAGGACCAGGGATGGCACGCTGTGGCCACTCTCGAGGAGAGGATAGGGAAGCTCGTCGAACAGCTCTCCCGCTTCGGAATAGAAGCCGACAGGTACGACCGCGTGAGAGACTTCAGGACGCAAGTGCCCATAATCCCCACAAGCGCAGTCACTGGCGAAGGCGTCGCAGACCTCCTCCTCGTCCTAGCCGGCGTAAGCCAGAGGTTCATACCGCGGGAGAAGCTGGAGGTCCACGAGGGGCCGGCCAGAGGCGTCGTGATGGAGGTCAGGGAGGAGAAAGGCTTGGGCGTGGTGACCGACGCCATCATCTACGACGGCCGGCTTAGGAAAGGAGATGTAGTGGTGACGGCCGGCATCGACGGGCCTAAGGTGGCTAAGGTCAGGATGTTGATTATGCCTAAGCCGCTGGAGGAGATGCGGGACCCGGAGGACCGCTACATGGCTGTGGAGGAGGTTAAGGCGGCCGCCGGCGTCCGCATAGTGGCCGAGGGACTCGAGGGGGTCGTCTCGGGTGCGCCGATGCTCGCAGTGTGGAGCTCCCAGGACCTCTCTAAGGCCCTCAGCAAGGTCAAGGAAGAGATCTCGGAGATCGTCATAGAGTCCGACAAGGAGGGGGTCTTGGTGAGAGCCGACACCTTCGGCACGCTTGAGAGCATGGTGCTCTTCCTAAGACAACACGGCGTCCCCGTGAGGAAGGCGGACGTGGGGCCACCCACCCACAAAGACGTGGTGGAGGCCGTCCTCAGCAGGAGGAAGAACCCAACCTACGGCGTCATTCTCGCCTTCAACGTAAAGATCCCGCCGGAGGTGGAGAAAGAGGCCGCCTCGGCCGGGGTCAAGATAATTAAGGGCGAGATCTTGTACCGCATCTTCGACGAATATCTCAAATGGTC
>JAJHQT010000031.1 GCA_020833205.1 Pyrobaculum sp. | reverse complement strand
TACATCTGTATATTACTTTCTTTATTTTAAGCGAAGAGGCCCTTGGCCCTAGATCGGGACCTAAAAACTCCACAACGTAGCCCTCCCCCTTCTTGATCAGAACCACTGTGTCAAAACGTCCCTTGACAGCGTCTAGGTCGTAGAGGAGGGGGTATTGAAAAACTTCGGCGAATATGTCGCCGAGCTCGCCTCTGGTCAAGTCCACAATTACGGCGCTCCTAGCCGGAGGTCTCCTCGCCACAAATACGGGGAAGTCTCTCCGAGTCCTCACGCCCGATATCCGTAACATATATGGCTTCCACGCCCTGCGGCCTACGTCGTAAAACAACAACGCCGAAGGCATGCCGCGTCTATCCCATACGAAGGCGACGTAACGCGCTCCGCAGGCAACCGCCTCCTCTAACAACGCCATAAACGACTTCTTACCTCTAACAATCTTCGCGACGCCTGGGAGTGAGTTTACTAAGTCATTGATAAGTTCGAGAGTTATCTTAGACGGGCTCCTAGACGTAGTAAGCGCCACGCGACAAGACATAGAGCCGCCTTCTTTTTGCCGAAATAAACAGGGGCGGCTACCTGGCCTCTTCTCTCCAACGCGCCTTCTGAGCCTCAACCTCCTTCAGCTCCTCCGGCGCTAAGGTCTTGCCCATTATAGTCTGCGGCGTCCATGCCCCGCCGGCGAAGACAAAGCCACACTTAGGACATCTCCATATCCCAAAGGCAAGCCTCTCTAGTCTCACCAACGACCTACAGCTGGGACACCTATGTTTACCCCTCTGCTTCACTTCTATGGCCGCCACCTTGCGGCGTAGCCCCATGCCGTATCTCGCCCCGTATCTGCCCGCCGGCCCTACGATCTTCGTGTGGCTGAAAGGCATGAACACGTTTACTACAAGCGGTTTATATACTTTGAGAGGCGACAAGCAACACCCTACAGACGTTAACGACCTCCGTCGACATAAGACCAACAAGCCCAGCCCTTCGGAGTGAGTGGGGGCGCCTTCGTCGCTGATGTGTATTACCGCAGGGCCGCAGAGATCTCTAGACGCCTGTCTAGTCATCCAAGCGGCGAGGCAAACCTCGGAAATTGTTAATGCCGAGAGTGAGGCTGCTTGGTTCAGAAGCTCACATATGTCTCGATTAAGTTCGGTCTTTCCCCATTTCGTCTTTTTTTGAGGTCTAACCTCAAGGATAATAAGACATGTCTTATCGCCCCGCGCCTCGTGCCGCATCGAAGGCAATTATAAGCCATGTCTTTAGAATACGGCTCCTCCTAGGATTTCAAGACATGCGGGTCTTGAACTCTCTGTAATGGAGACTTCTGAAATAAGACTCAATCTTCGTATGTCCTTGGGCATCTACTATTGGCTCTCAGCCAATAACGCTCTTAAGCGCTTCGAACAATCTGTCTCTTCCCTTTAGCGCTAAGCTGAGGGCTGTTTCTAGCTCCGCCTGCGTGAAATACCCAAGCGTCTTCTGGGCGGCGACTATTTTATCTTCTGAGAATGTAAAGGTGATTCTGCCTTCTAGGCTGAGCTCCTCTTCAAACGTTGGGTCTAGGAGCAACACGTTCCCAATCTTGCCGACTGAAACGGCTACCGGAGCTTTGGAAACCTCCACGGGGAGGGGCGTCTTGTTGTTGCGGTCAAGTCTAATCCCCGTCTCGTCTTTGGCGACGGCTGGCAGTTGTGTGTTTTTCAAAGCAACTACGGCGGCGAGGTTCGCGGCGTCTACCAAATTTCCGTCGTCGTTTATCACGTAGAGGTCGACCCAGAGGACGTAGGCCTTGCCGCCCTCTACCACCAGCTTCTTAAAGTCCACGCACCCGCAGTGTCTAATCCCGCGGTCTACAACCCTTGCGAGCTCGATAGCGGACTCATCTGGCGGCCCCACTTCTGTGTAAGGCGATGCGTGAGGCAAGACCTCTGCGTTGACCACCAAAACGCCTTCGCCTGGGGCGTCAGGGAACGGCTGGCCCAGCCCCACCTTGACGCCGGCAACAACATGCGTCCTCCCAAGCCTCACCTCCGCGGAGCCGTCTGCCGTCTTCACAACGCCGACTTTTACCTCCACGTCTCTAACCTGCTCCGGCCCCCTCCCGTCCACCCTGTACCTCGTAGAGAGTAGCCTCTTGATCTGCTCCCGGCGCAGATAGCTGATGAACTTTCTACCGTGAGGGGATATGGATGCCATTACCTCCCGTATATCTCCTCAGCTATAGACATATACTTATTTTTCAAGGCGTCGCGCGCCTTCTGGTAGACGTACTCAGCGCCTTTGACCGCTAGGCCTATGGCCTCTAGGAATTTATCTCTTGTCCAGGCGCCGTCTAGTTGAAGCAGAGTAAACCGCTTAAGATTCGGCATATAGCCCACAGGGAGGTCGCCCTCGCCGTATTGATCCTCGAGGCCGTTCAAGTCAAGCACCACGGTGTTATCCACAAGACCTACGGAGACCCCTATTACCAAGTCTCGCATATATATGCCGGCGTCGGCCAAAGCCAGCGAGGCGGCTGTAAGCGAAGCCACGCGTGTCGAGCCGTCTGCCTGCAGAATTTCTATAAACACGTCAATTCTCGACCTGGGATACTGCTCGAGCACAACCGCAGGTTCCAAAGCTTCTCTCAACACCTTACTTATCTCAATCTCGCGTCTGGAGGGCGTGGGGCTTTTACGCTCATCTTTTGTGCTGAAAGGCGCCATGTGGTAACGGACGCGCATAATGCCGCGGTCGGGCAGGGCGAGGTGGCGGGGGTGGGCCTCTCTAGGCCCGTATACCGCCGCGACGGCGGTGGTCAGCCCGTAGGAAACCACCGCCGACCCATCGGCGTTGCTCACCACCCCTACTGCTATGTTGACTTCGCGCATCTGGTCAGGCGCTCTGCCGTCGGCCCGCAAGCCGTTTTGAAGCAACGGCACAGGCGATTTCATACAGCCGCCTGTTGCTTCGTTCTCTTATAGTTTTCTATCTCCGCCTTTACTCTATCCGTCAGACCCATTACGTGGCTTTCCGCCTCTATCTTCCTAATGATAGAGGCGAGGAAAACTTCGTCATGCGCGTCTTTACATCTAACCCAGATCCTGCCGTTTTGACCCACCACGATGTCGCACCCTAGCTCCATCAACGTGTTCAACATACTTCCCTTCCTCCCTATTACTCGAGGCACCTTTACTGGGGCTATCTCTACGACGGTGCCGCTCTCGACCTTGCCCACTCTATCCTCTTTCAGAGTCAATATGATGGGATACTCGTCTGTGAGGTCTACGTCTTTTACCTTAGCCACCACGACGTCGCCTATGTTGAGAAACGTGGTCAAAGGCGTGGTCTCCAAGTCGACGTGTTTATGCAACGCCTCGCCCACGGGCAGATAAGCCGGCATAAACGATTTGACGTCTACCTCCCACCCGGTGGCTAAGACGTCTGTGACGTAGCCCACGACGAGGTCGCCCTTCTTCGGCTTGTATACGCCCTCCAGCGGCACTATGACTACTCCGTCGTCTCTGAACTCCACAAGACCCACTACGAGGCTTCTATACCTCCCGTTGTCTAGGTAGACGGGGCCCTCCACTTTGCTGTCTGCCGTAGCCACTACGTCTCCTGGGAAGATCAACTGACGGGGCGCGACGAAGTACATCAGTACACAATCTCAATAATCCTTATATCTACGTCTCCATGTGTGACGTCGTTGACTCTGGAGATCAAGACGTCTTGAAGACCTGCAGGTAGCTCCAACACTGCCTCCCATGACCCATCACTCCTGTATCTCTCGTTGACGATCTTAGCCATCTTCGCAACAAGCCCCTTGACCTTCTGGGCGTAGGTGGACGATACCGACACGGCGACTCTAGCCGTGGCAACCTTAATCGGCAACACCCTCTGGAGCTCTTTTAAAATTTCTTGTACCTGCTCTTCTACAGACTTAAAGGGGTCTATAGACACCCTGGCTTGTTCAAGGGCGTTCTCCACCCTCTGAGGAGGCACAGGCGTTTTTGTCCTCACGTCTATGCAGTTGCGCGAGATCCACTCCACAATCTGCCTCTTCTTGTCATCAATAAGCTTCTTCCTCTGCTCCGAGGTAAGCGGGATTTCTCCCTCTCTGATTATCACCTCGGCGATTTTTTTGACGTCTGTCGTGCCGAATACCTTCTTCAAAGCTTGCTCAGAGGCGCGGAGGCCCTTCTTAGCGTCCTTATAGACCTCTTCGTGGATTAGGATTTTGTCGATACCGAGAGTTTTACCCATCTTAAACTCAAGCGCCGCATCGGGGTCTATTAGGATCTCGAAGTGTTCTCCCCCCTTGTCAAGCTTGGCGACGGCGATCTTCTTGGTCATTGCCTAGCTCTCTGGACGTATTTATATCTTTAGTTATTCTAGACATTTAGCCACCTCTATGATCTTCGTGACGACGTCTACGGCGTCGGTTCCAAACACATAGGCGTTGGGCTCCACGCCTCTGCCTCCCGAGTCGTAGACTACGTCGAACACTCCGCTCTTAAATGCGGCAGTGATATTATGCACGATCTCCTCCTCGCTGTTGCTAGGCCCCACCTCGGCCACAGTCATCTTTCTCTTGACGCACTCCTTAGCGACGTATGCTATGTTGGCAACCGCCTTTATCTCTGGACGCAGCTTGTTCACCTCTCCCACCAACGTCGCCAAAAACCGCGAACCGCCGGGCCGTGGTCTGCCTCTGGCCACTATTTGATCCCCCTCTACGTATACTCTCCCGGGGAAGCCGACGCCGCCTTCTGGCCCCAGCTCTACTATGTTCATCAAAACCTTGGGTATGAGCCTATAACAGTTTTGACATCTCCTCAGAATCTCAAAACCTAACTCTACCTTCCTGGCGGTCTCGGTGTATACCACCAAGTCTCTACAAATCTCACAAACTTGTAATGCGGGATACGCCGCTCTGTGAAGCGGACACAGTCTTAGAGAAGATAGAAGAGCCACTGCGTAGTTGTTTATGTAGCGAATCACCTCGTCCACGGCCACAGAATCCACAAGCGCCAATATGGACCTCCTCAAGCCCTCTAGCTCCCGTCTCTCCAATACTTTGAGCAGTTTCTCCTCGTAGTGAGCCTTGGGGGTTTTCAAATAGGCGCTTACGGCTGGTTGCGAAATCCCCAGCAACTGACCAATGCGACTCTGAGAATAACCCCTCTCAGCCAGTTCATGAGCTATGAAGCCTTTTAGAGGCGAAATGAATATCTCAACGACAAACTCAAGCGGCAACACAGACCTACATTTTAATACGTATTTAGAGTTTAGCCGCCATGGTGGAATACGTAGAGATTGGGACGGCGGGTAAGAGAGCTTCTGTCCGTCTCGCAGAGGCCACCCTCCTCGTGGGGACCGGCAAGTCTCTTTTCCTAGAGATCCTACATCAAGTCATTTCAAATATCGGCAAGAGACTGCCTCGATTAGGCAAAGACTGGAGTCTCTATATGCAAAGTGGAGATGTGTCATATTCCATCGTCGTAAGCAAAGGACGTGTGAGACAAAGTGTCTCTGTAAAGGGCGAGGAGGTCGTGTTTGAATACATACCAGCCAAGCCTGCCCATAGAGTAATAAAGCCGATAGACATGGCCGTGACGTCGGCCGACGTCATAATGCCGGAGGTGAAGACGGAAGAACACGTGTCTGTAGTTGCCGAAGAGGACATAGAACGTCTAAATAAACTTATAGCTGTGGCTAAGAAGAGACTCGGCGTCAAGACACAGATACTAGGGCCTTACCTAAACCCTAGATCCCTCATAGACGCAAACACAAGACAACTGACGTCGTTAGATCGCCACGGCAGAAACTTGCCAGGAATCCTCTCGTACCTATCTCTACACAAACCCACGTCATACGACTCAATAAGGACCGCCCTCAGGAAACTCGGCTTCTCAGTATCAGTGGGACTAGCCAAGCCCGGCAAGATAGGCGTACTCATCTCCACAAGAGACCTCAAGATGCCGCTCTTCAAGGCCCCATGTTCAATTAAGAGCTTCTTAGTCATAGCCACCGCACTTGAACTCAAGCCAGACCTTCTTCTAGTGGATAACTTCGACTATTGCCTAACACGAAAGACCGCGGAGGTCTTGACGACGCTCTTGAGACAAAAGCACACTAAGCTAATTGCGGAAATTCACAACGAAGAAGTGATAGACTGGCTAGACTTATCTAACAAATCCATAGTAGAGATAAAGCTCTGACCCAGATCTACAGGCTACATTTCCTCCTTACCGCCTCGTCTCCTCCAGCCACCTCACTACGGCTTCTGCGAGGTCGGCAAAGTGGGCAAAGCAGTCTAGGTGCTCTAACCCCTCCCAAAGGCTTTCTGCCGTAAACGTAAAATATACGTCTACGTCACCAGACTTTTCAATTCGCCTAAGATCTTCAAAACCTCTTTTAATTCTTCCATCTCGCGTTTCGCCATTTGCTCAGCCTCCTCCAACGTCTCGAGAGAGGGCCCTCCCACTTCGAACTCGTAGAGGACGTAGTTCATGATAGACCTAGCGCCCAGGCCCTCCATCTCCTGAACAAGCTCCCTGAGTCTCTTTACCACATCTTCAGGTAAACGCTCCATACCGAGGCGAATCTCTATCTTTTTAATGCTTCTCTTAAAGAGGTTATAAATCTCCGCATATCGTCTATGGCGACGGACCTCCCTCTAACTTCGACGTACACCACATCGTCTCCATGCGAGACCTTTAACAAACCTCGATATGCCTGTTGTTTATCAAACTTCACATAAAGTCTCGTCTCCTCGATTCCTGACAACATAAGGACGAACTCGACGTCGTCCAGCTTAGCCACTATGGACTTCAAGACCTCGTATGCGTCACACTCCGTCAGCTTAACCTCGACTATGTGTATAACATTGCCGTGATGCCCCCGTGTGCTTCTCAACACATAAGGCCCCTCAACTACGTTTCTCAACGCCTTTATTACCTTGTCAGGATCCTCTGTGGCGTGTATGTATACGCGTGCAATCAACGTAGCGACTGGGCACGTCACGGAGCGTTATGAACTTAAGTTTATAAACCAGCAAGACGCCGCTGTCGTGAGCATTTACGTAGTTCAGAGCAACAAGGCGTTGTTAGAGTGCGACATGGAATACGGCGAAGGCAAGGAGGTGACGTGTATCGTAGACGGCGTAGACGCTAGATGCCTAGAGGAGACTGTAAAGAAGTCGGGATACGGCGACTACACAAGACTAGAAAACAACAAACTTTATATATCTACCTCCATCTTCAAGGCGGGGAAGACGCCGGGCGAGCTTATAAGAGAACTGGCTACGTTGTTAAGATTTTGTTAAGTCTTTTTAGGCAACTTTGCCGCCAGCGCCGCCACCTCTTCCGGCGTCATCTTTTTCATCTTCTTCTCGTCGACCGTGGCGTAGGCCACCTCTATGATGCTGGCGTCTGTGATCTCTACGGCGGAGGCCAACGCCTTCACGGCTAATTCAACACATTCGCCCATCTCTAAGTCGTATCTATAGTTCTTCTCTAGGTACTCCATAATGGTTCCAGACTCGGCGCCTATCGCCGTGGCGAAGTAGCCGATGTAGACGCCGGAGGGGTCTGTCTGGAAGAGACGGGCGCCGTGTCTATCTATGCCCGCCACTATGAGAGCGACGCCGAACGGCCTCGCGCCGCCGAACTGGGTGTACTGTTGCTTCAAGTTGCAGATGGCCTTAGTGAGAAACTCAACGTCGATGGGCTCGTCGTAGATAAACCTATGGCTCAACGACACGTCTCTGGCGTAGTCGATTAAAATCCTCGCGTCGGCTAACAAGCCGGAGGGCGAAGCCGCCACGTGTTCGTCAATGAGATAAATCTTCTCAAGCGAAGAGGGGTCAAACAACGCGGATATCTTCCTCTTCTCAGCCGCAAGCACGACGCCGCTTCTACACTTTACGCCTACTGTGGGCCAGCCCCTCTTAACCGCCTCGCCGGCGTATTCAACTTGGTAGATCTTGCCCTCCGGCGAGAATATTGTTATAGCCCTGTCGTAGCCCGCCATGGCTGGTGGAAACATAGGCAAGCCAAGATGTGATTTTAAAAATGTGACTGCCGACAGTTAGCCATAGGCTAAGTAGCATCGGCCTCCTTTGCGGTAATATTATAAACTCGGTGGGTTTTTCCGTGGAGCGCGTTATCTACGGCGTTGCGATGGGCCGCAGACGTGAGATAGTACTACTACTACACAGAGAGGGACCTATGACGTTGGCGAAGTTACGGTCGTCACTAGGGGTCTCGGCTTCGACTCTTTTATTTGAACTCTCGGCGTTAGAGAGCCTCGGCGTGGTGAGACGTGAAGACTCTCTAGTATACCTCACTGAGCTGGGCGGAAAGGTGGCGTCTATCTTATCGTCAACAGAACCTCTGAAGTCGCTGAGTTTCCTCTCTGTAATCGGTCTGAGACCGTTGGTGGTGTGGCTCCTCGTATCTCCCTATCTACGTGTGGCCGCTGCGGCTCTTTTGTTAGGTTGGGTCGTAGCCCTAGTGTTCGGAGCCTTACAGAACCCCCCACTTGCACTGCTAGGCGTCGCCTACGTTGGGTATTATCTGCCTCTCTCGCTGGGACTTTCCTCACACCATGCCTTAGCCGCCTCGCTGGTCTCAGCGACGGCTCTGGTGGCAACGTCATACTTCTTGACTGGGAGGAAGATGACGCCGTTTAAAGCCGCAGTAGGTTTAGCCCCACTGGCGCTTTTCCCAGCTACACATTTAACATTCGTCAACTTAGCACGCGTATGGGAGTTCCCATATCTAGTCACTTTATCGCAAGTGTTACTCTTCTTTACGTTGTTACTCACAGCCACCATGTACGCAGCGGTGTACTCGCTGGAAGTGGGCACCGCCTATGAACATGCGCTTATCCGCACCTTGTTGATCTTCTACGTAGTCCCCGCCCTCCTTTACCTTGCCCCCCTCCGTTGATGCCGTATACGCCAGCTGAAGACAGCTACCAAACTCTCGAGGCTCTGGAAGAAGTTGAGAGAGGAGACCTCTGCGTCGACGTGGGGACCGGGACATGTCTATTAGCCAAGGCCCTACTCTATAAATGTAGACACGTCGTGGCGATAGACATAGACACGGAGGCCTGTAAATCCTGCCCCCCCGAGGTGGACGTGGTGTGCGGCGACGCCGCGGAGGCGTTTAGAAAAGTCGACGTGTTGGTGTCTAACCTGCCCTATCTTCCACCGGAAGAGCCTCTCGACGCGACGGTGCACGACCTAGGCATAGTGCCGAAGTTGTTGAGGTGGGTGACGACCCACAGGCCGCGGGTTGTTGTGCTCACCTTCAGCTCCCTGGGACGCGCAGACCACGTGATAGACGCATTAAGGGCTATGTGCACCATAACTACAATATCCAAGCTACACCTCTTCTTTGAGGATATTATATCAGTTGTCGCAACCTGCCCCTAGACCCGCGTTCTCCAGGCTCTTTGTGCTCCTTTCTCGTCAGCCTCCCGCCGCCCAGCTTGAAGAGGGCGGCCCCCCCCCGATTCCCCCATGTGTCCGTCCAAGCGGCAGACTGCGGCGATGTGGATTA
>JAJHQT010000030.1 GCA_020833205.1 Pyrobaculum sp. | reverse complement strand
TGGGCAACAATGACCTCTACGCCATATCTCTCAAGCTGAGGCCCGGCAGATACGAGTTTGTTTTCATAGCGCAGGGCTCCAACGACTACTTCGCAACCAGCATGGGCATGAACTACAGGGTGGAGGTCGTGCCTAGGACAGACGGCGACGTCTGCGGCGTCGAGCTGGAGAAGGTGGAGGTCTACGACGGAGGGGGCCATCTGCTGGCAGTATATACAGGCAATGGTTCGGCGTATGTAGGCGGCACGTTAAAGGCATACTACAAGGTGTGCAGTAGCGGAGCGGCCTACGTGGCGACATCTATAGCGTATATACGCCCAGACGCCAACGCGTCGTGGGACGAGACCTACGTCTTCGCGGCGCCCGTGGGCAACGGCGTGTACGTCGCCCAGTTTAAGCTGAACTACAGCGGCGTGTTTGCGCTCAGGGCAAAGGCCATGGCCAGCAACGTCGCATACTCAGCACCGACTTACATACACGTCGCAGGAGGCCCAGGCCCTAAGGCAGTAGACGGCAACCCGGAGGACTGGGTAGGCTAGCCGCCGCCTGCGCCGGGGGTTGCCGTGAGTATGTACGAACTGATTATAACAGACCCAGCAGACGACCAGTACAAGTTCTACAGAGCTGACTGGAACTGGCCGCCCGCCGACGATTTAGACGCCGCGGAGCTCAGGCTGTACCTAGACGGCAACTATCTATACGGACTGGTTAAACTTCACAAACTTAATAATATCTATGCGCCATATGTAATGATAGCGATAGGACTCCCGGGTGCCGGCTTCAGCGAGTGGCTCCCCGACTGGAGCGACACAAAACTGTCTTTTGCATGGAGCTACGTAATAGGGATTAACTACGGTAAAGAAAAACCGCTGTTTATCTTTGACAACAGCTGGAGTCCTAAGTACGTCGGCCAGATAGCCAGAAGCGGAAACGTAATAGAGTTCGCAATACCTCTAGACGATTTACCGAGCCTCAAAACAGCCACAGAGCTCTACATAACCGCCGTAGTCTTTGCAAACAACTACGGCGGCATATGGGACCCAGGTAAGTACGGCGCATACGACCCCACGACGGGCATATACATATCGGAGGATTACTACGCCTCTAACGTATACGACGTGTTTGGCCAAGCCCCCACCTGGAAAGAAGTATACGGAGACTGGGCCAACGGCGATTATACCATCGACTTCTACGTCAGAGTACAGATACAAGACGGGAAGATAGTCTAAACTAGGGCTTTTTCACAGATGGGCCCGCCGGGATTTGAACCCGGGACCACCCGCGCGTGAGGCGGGCATCATACCGCTAGACTACGGGCCCTTTTCACCTCTAATTGAGCGGATTTTTAAGGTTTTTTAGTCTGCCACCTGTCTATCACCCGGCGAAGAGGCATCGTTTTCATTTCTACTGCAGTGGGACCTGTACCTCGACTTCTACCTCGGGTGGGCTTTGACTTGTGTCTATTTTTGTGTAAACCTCTCTGGCGGGGCTTCCTAGGCTTTTGCCCTCTTTTAAGGCCCAGAAGAGGAGGGTGGCGTAGGCGTTGTCTACCTTCTCGCTACTGCCGCTGAACTTCGTGACGGCGAATGTGGCCGAGGGTAGGACCTTGTCGCCGTTGGGGTCCGGCTTGAAGATCTCGACTAATAACTCGTGTCCTTCTTTGCCGTGGAATATGACGATCGTGTTTGGCTTGAGGTCTCCCTGTAGGGCGGCTCTGTTGGGGACTTTCTTTATGGTGCTGAAGCCTCTTATTTCCGGCACCTCCTTTACCTCCACCTTAGCCATGGCGTGGGGATTCGATGCCATATATTAACTTATTGTCTTTAAATCTCCCGCGTAGCCGTAGACGTGTATCTTGTGGGACCTGCGGCCGAGGAGGCTGCGCGGGTTGTGAACTCAGGCAGGAGGCGGGGAGTCGTCGTGGTTGTGGGTGTCTGTGAGGTGTCTTACAGCGGAAGGGCGGCGGCTTCGCTTAAGGCGGGGCGCCGCCTGTTGTTGATAAAGCGGGATGGCACGCTTCTCGTCCACGAGGCTGAGAAGGCTCAGCCAAAGATTTGGCAACCTCCTGGCTCCTCCACAGCGGCGTATGTGGAGGAGGGCAGACTTGTGGTTAAGAGCGTGAGGTCTAGGCCCTTCGAGACTGTTAGGGTGGTCTTCCTCTCCGTGGATTTCGTGGGGGTTTTCGACGTGGGGGAGTCGGAGCTGGAGTTTTTAGGCTCTGAGAGAGACGTGGTGGAGGCTTTGACGCAGGCTCCCTGGCTGATTGAAGAGGGTCTTGAGGTAGTTGGCGTAGAGGTGCCTATGGACGTAGGCCACATCGATATTCTTGCGAAGGACCGTGACGGCAGGTATGTAGTGGTGGAGGTTAAGCGTGACGTCGCTACGCACGAGGCAGTTTTTCAGCTGGCGAGATATGTAGAAATATACAGGAAAAAGGGCCTGGACGTAAGGGGGGTTCTTGTGGCTGGAGATATCTCCTCGTCAGCACTTGAATATTTAAAAAGGTATGGTTTACAATTTGTAAAGATAAACCCAAGAGAGTTGATGGTTGTAACAAATAAAAAGGCGTCAAAGCTCTTATAAGCTGTTGACGTTGCCACATACGAGAAGGTAGTTGTTCTCAGGTATACTATATCTACTGTTAGATATAAATACTTTTCCATAATACTAGTTCTTTAATTTCGATCTTGATATTCTTCTTGAGGGATTTTGTGCTGTCTTTACAGTAATACGTTAAAATTCTTGAGTGTCTTTTAAATACGTATACGTATACATGCATGTATAGAGTTCTCGTGAATGAGAAGGAAGGTAGGATCTTGGTGACTGGAAAAGAGGAGGATCTTAGACTCTTGGAGGATGGTTGGGATCTCGTGTTTGAGTCGTTTGACTGGGACGAGGCATTTGACTTCGCAATGGATATGGCAGATGACGAGATAATCGAATGGTATTACGAAGACGCGGTGAAAAAGAAGTTTGTGACTGGCCTATCTGTAGCCACGTAGGACCTCTAGTATAATAGAGGCGGCTTTTAGGGCCATCTCTCTGGGTATCACAAGAGGCGGCGCTATCCTAATCGTGGAGAAACCCGCGCCTATGACGGCTACGCCGCGTTTAAACGCCTTCACAAGCACCTCCTGCAGGTACTGGGCAGGTTTTTTCCTCTCGTCTAGTAGCTCAACGCCTATCATAAGCCCCAAGCCCCTCACGTGGTGGCTGTCGCCAACCTCGTCGGCAAACGTCCTCTTTATCTCGTCTCCTAGCTTCGCCGCGTGCTCCAAAAGCCCCTCCTCCTCTATCACTTCGATGGTGGCGAGAGATGCGGCGGCTGCCACGGGGTTGCCGCCGAAGGTGTTGGCGTGTGCTCCCTTGGGGAGCGACATCACCTCCGCCCTGCCTATTATTGCGCCCAGCGGCAGGCCTGAGGCTATGGCCTTGGCTGTTGCCATCAAGTCGGGCTCCACGCCGAAGTGCTCAATGGCGAACCAGCGGCCGGTCCTCCCGAAACCTGTCTGGACTTCGTCGACTGCCAGAAGTATCCCGTGTTCTTTGGTGATCTTGCGGAGACCCTGCATGAAGCCCCGCGGGGGCACCACGTAGCCGCCCTCGCCTTGTATCGGCTCTATCAACACAGCGGCGACTTCGTCGGGGCTGACGAGCCTCTTGAAGACCCACTCGTCGATGAACTCCAGCGCGTACTGCCCGCACTCCTCGGGGTCCTTGGCCTTAAAGGGGCAATGCACCGGGTGGGGATACGGGACGTGTATCACGTTGGGCATAACCGGCGAGAAATATTTCCTGTGCACAGGCTTGGACGCCGAGAGAGACATAGAGGCATACGTCCTGCCGTGGAAGGCCCCGTAGAACGCTATTATATAGGGTCTCTGGCCCTTGAAGTAGCCCCTAGCCACTTTGACCAAGCCCTCTATGGATTCGGTCCCGCTGTTGGTGAAGAAGACCTTCTTCTGGCCGGAGATGGGGGCTATCGAGACGAGCTTCTCGGCCAGCTTGACGGCGACCTCGTAGTAGAAGTCGGTGAGCGAGTAGTGGAGGAAGAGCTCCGACTGCCGCTTGACGGCCTCAACCACCTTGGGATGTGCGTGCCCCGTCGCTGTCACTGCTATGCCTGCGTTGTAGTCGACGTAGAGGTTGCCGTCGACGTCTTCAACCACAGGGCCGTAGCCCCTTGCGATGACGAGGGGATACCAACGGGCAAAAGACTGCATAAGGAGCTCTTCGTCTCGCCGCACCACCTCCAACGCCCTGGGGCCAGGCGGCTCCACCACGATTTTCGGCACCTTGTCTGGGTCTATGGGCCAATGCCACTTAGGCATAAGTAAACTAAATTGGTCTATATATAACTGTATAGGACGGATACGAGCTCTAAGCC
This sequence comes from Pyrobaculum sp., assembly GCA_020833205.1. The sequence goes on along the minus strand of JAJHQT010000030.1, from coordinate 5,598 downwards.
TCTTAAGAGAAACTCGTAGGTGATAATAAGTTCTCCGCCGTATTTGTAGAGTCTAACGTCTTCGGGGCCCGATCGCCTACGGGCTCTAACGTCTAGGCGAGGCTAGCAGATCTATACAAGACGCCACTAGCAAAATCGGCCGCCCCCTGACGACTTATTTATTTAGGCAATTACGTACAAGAGATCTAGGTGATGAGGGCTGGGTTGCAGATTGGTGGCGAATTAGGAGCCAACTGATCTCTAGAGAGCAAGCTCTTTCTTTATCTCGGCGAAGTAGCTTTGGTAGCCTACCTCTTCTATTCGCCTGATTATGTTTTCGTCTCCCTCCAGCACGACCCTCCCCTCCGCCATTACATACACCCTCGTAGGCTTTATAAACTTCAACACCCTGGCGTAGTGGGTCGAGAGGAGGACCCCGCTTCCAGACGTAGCCAGCTGAGTCACCGCCTTGCCCACGGCCGCTATCCCGTCGATGTCGAGGCCGCTGTCGGGCTCGTCCAACACCACGAACTTAGGCCTTAGGAGTAGGGCCTGGACCACCTCCGCCCGTTTGAACTCGCCGCCGCTGAAGCCGGCGCCGACTCCTCGGTTGAACACCTCCGGCTTAAGCCCCAGCTCCGCCGCGATTTTCTGAGCCTGCGCCAAGACCTGTGGGTTTGGGTCTGTGAGCTTTTTTCCGCTTTTTATGTTCATCATGGCTTGGAGGAGGAAGGCGAACCGCACCTCGGGCACGGCGACGGGAGACTGGAACCCCACGAAGATGCCTCTGGCGAACCGCTCCTCAGGGGGCAGATCTTTTATAGATTCGCCGTCTAGCAAAATGTCGCCTCCCACCACCTCGTACTTGGGGTTGCCGGCTATGGCTTGAAACAAAGTGGACTTGCCGCTGCCGTTGGGCCCCATCAACACGACAACCTCGCCGCTGGACACGCCAAGAGTGACGCCTTTTAGTATCTCTCTGCCGCCAACGGCCACTTTGAGGTCCTTTACCTCAAGTCTATGCATGTCCCCTCTCTCGATTGTAGTTTTTAAAAAGTGTCTAGAAAGCCTTATATCTTACATTCGCCTTTGGGTACATGCAAGAGTTGAAGTCTCTCCGCACCACCATCAGCCATGTGGAGTCTGTAGAGGATGTGCTGGGCGTTGAGAAGCAGTTTGCATACCAGGTGGCGCTTAAGGGGCGCATCACGAGAGACATGGTGGAGGAGGTGAGCAGACTCAAGGGCGAGCCCGACTGGATGCGGAGGCTGAGGCTTAGGATGCTTGAGCTCTTCGAGAAGCTCCCCATGCCGAGGTGGGTGAGGGCCGTGGAGGAGATAGACCTCGAGGCGCTTGTGCACTACGCCAAGCCTCAGACAGAGACGGCCTCCAGCTGGGACCAGGTGCCGAAGGAGATTAGAGAGTACTACGAGAAGCTTGGCCTGCCGGAGATAGAGGCGAAGGCGCTTCTCGGCCTAGGCGCGCAGTTCGACAGCGAAATCATATACTTCAACCTAAAGAAGAAGCTACAGGAGAGGGGGGTAATAATGTTGCCCATGGAGGAGGCTGTTAGAAAGTACCCCGACCTGGTGCAGAGGTACTTCATGAGGGTGTTCCCACCTGAGCATAAGTTCGCCGCGCTCCACGGCGCGTTGTGGTCCGGCGGCGTCTTCATATACGTGCCGCCTGGCGTCCGGATAGAACAGCCTCTCGAGACCTTCTTCTTCATCGGCCAGTCCATGGAGAGCCAGATGGAGCACTCCATAGTGGTGGCGGACAAAGGCGCCTACGTCCACTGGATCGAAGGCTGCTCCGCGCCCCGCCTCCTCAAGTACTCCTTCCACAACGGAATGGTGGAGGGCTACGCCCACGAAGACGCCACGCTTAAGATCACCACTGTACAGAACTGGTCGCGCAACGTCATAAACTTCAACAACAAGAGGGCCATAGCCGAGGCCAGGGCCAGGGTGCATTGGGTTGAGGGTTCTATCGGCAGCAAGACGACCTACACCTTCCCCTCCACCGTCTTAAAGGGCGAAGGCGCCTCCACCGAAATCGTAGGCATAACGGCGGCCAAGGGGCCCTACTGGAAGGAAAACGGCGCCAAGGTGTGGCACCTGGCCCCCAGGACTAGCAGCAGAGTTGTCAACAAGAGCATATCCGCCGAAGGCGGCGTCGCCGTATACCGAGGCCTGGTGCACGTCCAGAGGGGGGCTAAATATGCAAAGTCCCACGTCCAGTGCGACTCCCTCGTGCTCGACAAGAAGTCGGCCACCTTGACGGTACCCCACGACCAGGTGTTCGAGGAGACCGCCGTAGTTACCCACGAGGCCACCGCCTCGACGATATCTGAGGAAAAGCTGACCTACTTAAGAGCCAGGGGATTCACAGAGGACGACGCCAAGGCCGCCATTGTGCTAGGATTCGTCGGAGACGTCCTAAAAGACCTGCCGTTTGAATACGCAGTGGTGCTTGGCAGAGTCATCGAGCTGGAGTTCGGAAGACTTTCTAAAGTCGGCTGACACAACTTAAATACCATATAGTTTAGTCACTGCATGTCTCTATGCGGATTTGAGAATTTTTCCCTCTGCAACCCCCAGGTGGATAAAGGCGAGGCATTGAGCACGGCGCTGGAGATCGGCGAAGCGCTGGGGGCCTCTCCTTACGACTTGATAGGCTTGGCCATCGCCTTCGGCGCCGACCCGCTGGAGGCGAAGAAGAAGCTGGCTCTCGAGATCACCGGCCACATAAAGAAGCCGGTGGCCGTCTTCCTAGCTAAATACGGCAGAGTGCACGGCTATGAAAGGGTGGAGAGGGAGTTGTTGAGGCTCTACCAGGCGCAGAGGGGGGACTGCATATGTCCAGTGGGCCCCCTTGCCCCCTGGGGAGGGGGGTACATAGTCCAGAGGCCGTATGGAGTATACATATGCGAAGGAGGCGCCTGCAGAGAGGTGGCGCAGGAGCCCCTGGCCCTATACGAGCACCCCACTGGCTGTATGTTCTACAACCCGCCGCTGGTTTTGACGGGCCAGCCCATAGCCGCCGTGGTTAACGCCTTGAAGCAGTTAAAAATCGCCGAGCCGGAGCCGGTGGCCAAGGCCCTCCTCCCGGGGCTCTGCAGAGACCTCTGGGGGGTCTACGTGCCGTAGTGATGCAGATAGGCATAATCAGGCCGTTTGAGGTGGAGTTCAACCCTGGGGACGTCGCCGACCTGGAGGACGCCGTTAGGAGGCGGGGCCACACCCCCGTGAAGATCTACGTAGATATGTTGGAGGTGGGGATTGAAAGGGGTGTCTTGAAAATACGGCAGGCGGTGGGGAGGATGCCCCCCGTTGCGGTGGAGGTGTCCGGCGCCGTCCTTAGGCATCTGGGGATTTTCCGCGATTTTGAACAATTCCTCTACAGAGTGTGGGCGGCGAAGGCGCTTGAGGAGACCGGCGTCTACGTGATGAACTCTGTATTGCCGTGGGTGGCGGCGGGGGACAAGATGGCCGCCTTGATGAAGCTGGCCAAGGCCAACCTCCCGGTGCCCCCCACAGTCGTGACTGAGAACATGTTCGTGGGGTACAGGGCCGTGGGGGAGTTCGGGAGGGCCGTGGTGAAGCAACTACGCGGCGCCATGGGCTACGGCGTGTTTCTCGTGGACAACCCAGACGTGGCTTTTCACATATTCTCCATGCTTGTAAATATAAACAAGCCGATATATGTCCAGAAGTTCCTTGAAAAAGGTAGCGGCGACTACAGAGTGGTTGTGGTCGGGGGACGCGTCGTCGGCGCCGAGTTCAGGAGGGCGGAGGGGTGGAAGAGCAACGTGGCCCAAGGCGCGAGGCCCGAGCCCGCCAAAGCCACGCCAGAGCTTGAAGAACTCGCCATAAGGGCGGTAGAGGTGCTCGGGCTAGACTACGGAGGCGTGGACATCGCAGAGACAAAAGAGGGCTACTACATACTGGAGATAAACCCCACAATGAGCTGGCAAGGCTTCAAACAAGCCACAGGCATAAACCCCGCAGACTACATCATAGATTACTTGCTAGAAAAGATCAAGAAATAGGGAGTTGTGTGGAGAATTGCCAGAAGGCTCCAGTAGCTGGCCGGGAGGGCGTTGCGAAAAGGAAGACTCAGTCCGTCGCGAGACTATCACATCATCAATTTTGGTACCTCTCATCACTGTGGACTTGATGAGCCCACGTTTTATTTCTTATCGACGCGGCGGTCGCCTTGGCCTTCTTCGCGGTCCCCCTTACCTTCACCGTGCGGCAGCCCTCCAACAGCGCCACCACCGCCCTCGCGGCGCGGAGCGCCTCGCGGGGGACGCCGACTACAAGCACGTCGTCGTAAATAGCCACGAGGCGCGGGGGGTGGATCAACGAGAGGAACCCCGTCAACATATATCTCTCTAGAAATTTGGCAAAGCAGTCGGCGGGGTCCTCCGCCCTTATTAAGAGGTAGCGGTACTTAGCCATCTCTCCCCGCCACAAGCTCCGTGAGGACCCCCAGCGCGTTTTTTATAGGCTCTACCCACCTCTCGTCTCTGCCTACTTCCACCAACAGAGCGGCCACGTCCAGCGGCGACTTGACGTCGCGTAGGTCCTCCACCGGCGTGGAGAAGAGGACGACCTCCGGCTCCAACACGTCAAGCCACTTCGCGAGTAGGGGCAGGTCTTTGAGCAGAGGCTTTAGGGGGAGCTCGACGTATTTGCCGTATCTCCGGGCTGTGCGCACCTGGTCGCGGGTAAGCGGGGCTAAGGGGTTGACCCTAATTATCTGCACCTCTTCTCTATACACGACGACGTTGAACTTATCCCGCCCCCGCGCCTCCGCCCAGTTTATATCCACGCCACGGACGAAGGACGCCAGCCGCTCCGTCTCGGCCTCGCGGCGGAGCAAGGCGGCACGCACCCCCACCTCCCAGAGAGCTCTCTCCACCTCAGGCGTAACCACCGCCAAGTCCCACTCCACAAAGCCGCGTCTAACCACAAAGGCCATCCCTGACTCTTATCCTGAGCCTCACCACGTCGTCTTGTTGCTCCGCCGCCTTTACGACTCCACGGGCAAGAGCTTGTTTGTCTAGGCGTAGGTAATAGAGGTCTTTGGATTCGCCTTCTGAGGCCGGGATCCTCCCGCCAAAGGCGTTGCAGAGCTTTGCCAACACGCCGTCGCAGTTGTTTAGAAACGAGGTGACTAGGTAGATGGGGTTGCCGTGGTGGCCTTCATATATCTCAACAACAAGCGGTATCTCTCCGAAAAAGCGCCGAAGAGCGTCGAAAACTCTCTCGAGACTCTCTGTGGCGTGGATCACTACGCTAATTTCCATAAAACGACACCGCACGTAGCCGCCTGAAGAGTGATATTAAACATTAGCTGAGAAAGATTTAAAAAGGGACCGTAAGAAGGGGCCGTGGCACGGTCGGCGTATAGCTACATGGCCATGTGGTACAGAAAGGTGGGGAGAGAGATACATGAAAGATTAATGCGGAAGCTGTTGATAGAGTGGAGGAGGGCCCCCTCCGTGGTGAGGGTAGAGAGGCCGTTTAGACTCGAAAAGGCCAGGAAGGTGGGCTACAAGGCTAAGCAGGGCGTGGTGGTGGCGAGGGTACGCCTCATCAGAGGGCCCTTCAA